>CAXCBS010000001.1:0-30929 GCA_963980845.1 uncultured Candidatus Peregrinibacteria bacterium
TGACTATGCAGAGCGAATGAAGGCTATTGTTGATGGGTTAGAGGGCCTGGATCAAAACATTCAAACTATGTCTATATTAATGGCTCAACAGATGCCAGAGTTGTTTTCATCTGATGTGCAGTTAGCGTTGGAATTGGTGGGGTTGGCTTTTAGATATGCTTTTAAAAATTTCCCAGATGAGGAGGCAGGTGAGTCGAGATTTGTAAAGCCTACTCAAGAAGAGATTGAGTTATGGGTAGATAAATATGGTCGGGGTCATACTAATTTAGCAAGATTGGTGAATTTTTTTGGTGGATATCCTCCTGGGACGGGCTTATTTAAGAAGCAACTCGCAGAAAGTCTTGGAGGTTCTGTAAATAAATGGAATATAGCTCTTGTAAGAGCAAGAGAAAAGGATTTGCCGTTTACTTTTGCTAGGGTGGAGCCAACTAAGGAGCAGAGAGATCGTTATGAGGCAGAGGGACAAAGAGGTGCCCCTTATGTCTCTTATGCTTTGAGCCGACGGGTTTAGTTCATCACTACTGGATCGGTGTCTATAGCCCAGCCTTCTTTTAAAGGACTATTTTTGAGGAAGGCGGTGAGAGTAGCGTGTGGATTTGGGCCTTGAATATAAACGTGATAGCGGAATTTGTTGTGTTTTTTGTAAATTAGAGCAGGGGCGCAGTTGATAATGTGGTCTTTGGCTTGGTGGCTTAGGTTGCTTGCTAAGCTTTGTGCTTCTTGTGAACAAGTTTTTTGTTCAAAATGTTTGAAAGTTAGCTTAATAGTGCGGGTAAATGGGGGGTAGTTTAGGGCGCGCCGGGACGCAATTTCGGTTTCGAAGAACGGTAAATACTTATGCCCGGCGGCATTTTCTAAGCTTGGATGGTCCGGATTGTACGTCTGAATAACAACATGACCTTTTTTCTGCGCGCGTCCGGCGCGCCCCGCGACTTGCATCATCAGTTGAAAATTCCTCTCTGCCGCGCGGAAATCTGGAATATGTAGTCCAATATCAGCCAGTACTACTCCCACCAAAGTCACATTAGGTAAATCCAGTCCTTTACCAATCATTTGTGTCCCTACCAAAATGTCGATTTCTTGATTTTTAAGAGCTTGATATAGTTTGTCGAAACTGTCTTTTTTGCTGGTGGTGTCTTTGTCGGCACGGGCAATTTGAGCACTCGGGAATCGTTTTATAAGTTCATCTTCAACCTGTTGAGTGCCAATTCCAATGGATTTTATGGCCGCGCCACTACATTCCGGGCAAATTTCTGGCATGTTTTGATTTGCCGCGCAGTGATGGCAAGTAAGCCATTCATTCCCAGCCCTTGATTTGTGATGAGTCAGACTCACGTCACAGTTTTTGCATTCTGCGGTATATCCACAGTCCCGACATAGAATAGATGAAGAATGCCCGCGACGATTTAAAAACAAAATGGCTTGTTCTTTTTTTTCTAGAGTTTCTTGTAACTTGGTATAAAGCGCATCACTAAAAATACTAAAATTCTTTTTGTGTAATTCCTCACGCATATCTACCACTTCTACTTCTGGCAACGACCTCCCAAGAATTCTTTCATTGAGTTTAAACAAATTAATGCGTTCTGTTTTAGCGGCATAGCGAGTTTCAATGTCTGGAGTAGCGCTGCCCAGAACAACTTTCGCTTCAGTTAGAGCAGAGATCTTAAGGGCTACTTTTCGAGCATGATAATGAGGGGATTTGTCTTGTTTATAACTCCATTCGTGTTCCTCGTCTATAATAATAAGTCCAAGGTTTTTGGATGGTGCGAAAATAGCAGATCGTGATCCAATTATTACCTGGGCTGTTCCTTCGTGAATACGCCACCATTCACGTTCGCGTTCTCCGAGTGAAAGGCGACTGTGTAGAACTGCTATTTTCTCCTTAAATTCATGGGCAAAATATTCGATGAATTGGGGAGTAAGTGAGATTTCCGGAACCATTAAAATTATTTGTTTGCCGCTTGCCACTATTTTTTGGGCTAATTGAAAATATATTTCAGTTTTTCCAGAGCCAGTGACACCATGAATCAGCGACACTTTTTTGTCACTACTTAACACTCCATCATAAATTTTTTGTTGTTCAGGGGTGAGTGTTTTGGGTTCGCTTTGTGGAGCCTTACCTAAATTAACGCCAGCAATTTCACCAATAACTTCTTCGAGTAATTCTTTTTTTACCAAGCTGCGTAATGTTGCGAGTGAAAATTCTCCAAGTTCTTTCCGTGATAGGGTTTTACTAGATTCAAATTGTGCCAAAACCTCTGTTTGCTTGGCCCCTAATTTTTCGGGCGCCTCAATGTTAGTTCGGCGGAAAGCCATTTCATGCGGCGTTCCTCTTTCAGGTTCCCACATTTTTTTTGGCAGCATCATTTTGAGTACCTTATATAAAGGCGCAAAATAATAATCAGCTACCCACTCAGCTAATTCTAATTGCCATGGTGCTAGGATTTCCTCACCTTCTTTAATAGAGAGTATCTCCTTGGGTTCAAATGTAAGTTTTCGTTCGTGTAATTCACGGACTAGTCCGGTTTTTGTCTGATTGCGTAAAGGAATACGCACCGCATTACCAACGCACACCTTGAGTCCCTTGGGGATTTGATAAGTTAGGCTTCCATTCTGTTTTCCTATTTTTAATGGGAGTAAAATTTCCGCAAGCATTATGTGAGTTTGTAAAGTCCTTGTAATATTTTTGGGCAAGTCTCGTTTCTTTCGAGTGCAAATCTATGATAACCTCATTTTTGAGGTATTTACACTTTAACCCATAATCATATGGTTTTCAAAAAACTTATAAGCGCCCTGACTATTGCAGCTCTTGGTGCTTCAATGTTGCCAGGCTTGGCTCTGGCAGTAGTCATTACTGACTCTACTTACGACCTAGAAATGCACGGAGTCTATGTTGATGACTCTGGTTATTTGAGTGTCTGGGTGGGAAATTCTGGATCTGAAGATGTTCCAGAGGATACTGCTGGTATCACCAAAATTTATATTGATGATATGGACAATGCGGCCTGGAGTTATTCCTGGTCTACTCTGGCTGATACGGAGTTTTTGCTAGCAGATAGCGAAACTGGTTCAGTTCTTCGCCCTCAAACTCTTGAAGGCACACACACTGTTATGGCTTGTGTGGATGCTACTGATGTTGTGGAAGAATCTGATGAAGATAATAACTGTGCTACCGAGGAACTCACATTTGGTGATCCTAACTTAGTAATGCAAGAAATTGATATTAATACTGATGGCAAGCTGGCTGTTGTTTATGGTAATGAAGGTGATACAGATGTGGATTCTTCTGCGGCTGGTGTTACTTATATTTGGATTGATGACATGGATGATCCAGCTTGGACTTATAGCTGGACAACATTGACTAATAAAGACTTTTTTAATGTAGGGGATTCCTCTGCTATTCGACCGCAATTTCTAGACGGAGAGCACACAGTGAAAGCTTGTGTTGATTATTTTGATGTTGTTGAAGAATCTGACGAAGATGATAACTGTCTAACTGTTGAATTTGTAAGTGATATGCCAGATTTGGCAGTGCAAGAAATCGTTCTTGATGACAATTCTTACCTAGACATTACTATTGGTAATGAGGGTGACGTTGATGTGGAATCTACCACTGAGGGTCACACCTATATTTATATTGATGATGAGCTTCAATATACTTATTCTTGGACAACTTTGAGTGATAAGAGCTTTTTACAAGTTGGTAATAGTTCAACTATGAGCCCAACCATGCTTACTGGGGCTCATTCTGTAGAAGTTTGTGTTGATGCTAAGGACGTGGTTTTGGAATCTGACGAGGACAATAACTGTTTGGCAGTTGATTTTGATGCTGGTGAACCAGACCTTGTTCTTCAAGACCTTTACCTTGATGGTGAAACTCTTACTATTCAAATGGGTAACGAAGGTGATGCCCCAGCCGAAATCACTACCGGTGGTGTTACTTATATTTGGGTAGATGGTGTATTGGATATGACTTATTCATGGAAGACTTTATCTGATCAAAGTTTTGTTGATGTTGATGGTTCTTCTACTATCCAACCTTTTACTGTAACTTCTGATCAAACTATTGAAGCTTGTGTTGATTATTTAGATTCTGTGGAAGAATCTGATGAAACTAACAACTGTATGGAAGTTGTTTTTGATGTTGTAGATGATAGTTTTGATCCAGAGCCGCAAGATGATGTTTTAGCAGATTTAGTTTTGCAGGATATTTATATTGATGAAAGCGACCGTTTAACTGTTCAAGTTGGAAATGAAGGAGTTGTTGATGTAGAAGATACTGTATCTGTTTACATTTATATTAATGATTTAGATAATCCACAATATACTTATAGCTCTTCAACTTTGTCTGATACTTCTTTCTTAGAAGTTGATGGTTCTTCAAATATTCAACCAATAATAGTTGATGAAGATGAAAGCTATGACATTATGGCCTGTGTTGACGCTTCAGATGTTGTGGAGGAGATTTATGAAGATAACAACTGTATGACTGTTGAAAACTTGGTTGTAGAAATTGTTTATGAATACGTGGCTGATGAAGAAGAAGCTGAAGAAACTACCGAAGAAGTTGTTGATGAAGAAGTATTTGAAGATTTTGCTTCTTTGTGGACAGATTCTGATTACCCAGACGTTCTTTATATGAGTGTGCACTGGGGTTACACTGACCCAGAAGCAAGTATGGACATTACTACTTGGGATGGCTCTGTGAATTTCGAAGGAGCAACTGTTGGTCGTCCAATGCAAGTAATTGATTTTGAAGAAGATGAAGATTGGATTGATTGGGATAATAGTAATCCAACCATGACTAGTTTTGTTTCTAACATTAGTTCTGGCAAAGACGGAATGCTTTTCAAAATCAAAGCTGATCTAGAACCAGATGATGGAGGCTCAGATCCATTTGTGGATTTCAAATCTGAATACCAAAGTACTAGTATTGAGGTGTTCCTAGATGAACTTGTTGCTGATGGTTCTTATACTTATGAATATAGTGATGATTATATTGTAGAGTTTGTGCTTGAGACTCAAGCTGGTTGGCTTGATAAGCTTAAGAAAAAAGCACTACTTCAAGTTCGAATTGGTAATATAGATGGCACTGGTTCTGAGTCTGGTGAAGAGCATCTTTATACTGTCGACATGGAGGTTAACGAAGGTTCAGTGATCCCAGCTTACATGCCACTACTACTTGAAAATCATGCTGATTATTCTGGTTATGATGAGCTTACTCGTGATGATGATATGATGTCACTTACTCTTGATGCTGGTATTTTTGGGCACCAAGATGGGTTCTTGTCTCTGCTTAGCCTGACTGACGTTACCTTAGAGCGTGGAGTAACATTTGTTGTTACTGACGATGATGGTGACACTGTTTTTGAACAAGAGTTTACAAAAGATGTTGAGCTTGGAGCATTTGATCTAGATGATGGTTCTGGCAATCAAATTGAAATTGTTAATCTTTTGGCTAATCGTAGTGATTTAGTTGAGAGAGCAGAAGAAATTTTTGAAGATATGTTCTCTTGGGAAAATCAAGTTTCTCGTTTTGGGGCAGTAATTTCTGATCTTATCGATACCGATGAGTTAGATGATGACCTTATTGACGAGATGAACGCTGTATTAGATGAATTACTTGAACTTATTCCTGGTGAAGATGATGAAGAAGTTCTTCCACACCTTTATAAAGACATTACTATTTTGACTGCTACTCTTCGTTCTAAAATTAATTCTTACGAAGATGGTGATTTAACTGGTGATGAGCTTAATGATGCGATTGCTCAAGTTTTTGATGTTGCTCAAGTTAAGCTAGAAACTCAACTAGCAGACGCTGATGCGGCCGCTGGTTATATGCAAGATGTTGATTATGGTTCTTGGTACGCTAAGTATATGGACATGGCCATTGCGCATGCCTTCTTTGCTGGATACAAAGATACTCATGGAGGTTTAACTGGGCTTATTGGGCCTGCTAATCAACTAACTCGTTTCCAGCTTATTAAGATCATGTCTGAATTATCAGCTGGCTTGGATATGGGCTTTGGAGCGTCTTCTTGTGATCCGGATAGCGTTGATCTAACTAGTGAAGTTGACTGGATGGAAGGTCATTGGGCTTCTGGATATGTTCAATGTCTTTATGATTCATCTGGAGATGATTTGATTATTTTCGATGTAATAGAGGAAGACCTAGATAAGGGAACTAGTCCAGCTCTACGTTGGGAAGTTATCCAATTTGGTTTTGAAATCCTACAAGCTGAAGTTACTGATTACTCTGACACTGAGTTTACCTTCCCAGACATTGGTGATGGTTCTGGTGTTTATGATGACACTTCTGATATGATTCAAACTGCTTATGATCTTGGAATTATCACTGGTTATCCAAGTGGTGATTTCGGTCCTTTCAACACTGTGAATCGGGCTGAAATGTTCAAGATTATTACTCTCTTTGAATCAGTCTTTTCACAAGTTGACGAGACTGTGTAAGAGCTCTCTTACATTTAACGTTAATAATTTATGAAGTTCCCTCCTGCTTCCCGTTGTTACTTATTAAAAACCATAGCCCCCATCTTGGGGGCTTTTGGCCTTCTTATGATGTCTAATGTGGCGCTCGCGGTTTCGTATGAGTCAGATGTTTATGATGGCACGCACAAGTTACATGCTATTGATACTGAGCATTTTATGATTGAGTTTAGTCCGGCTATTTATAGTGGCACGGATTCAGATTCGGATGGAGTGCCAGATTTAGTAGAGGAAGTGGCCGAATACTGCGAAGAAAGCTGGGAAGCGGAGATGGATGATTTGGGAATGCCATCGCCACTTGATGATCAAGATTTGGTTTATATGATTTTGGATGATCGAGATTTTTATATTAGTGCGGGAGCGCTTGGAGTAACTGGTATTTTGCCTAATGGTGAGACTTATGTGGCTATTGATCCAACGTTATCTAGTGACTTACTAAAAGTGACAATTTCTCATGAACTTTTTCATGTAATTCAATTTGGATATCAGGGTTATTTTGCTGGTTATGATCAGGATATTAATTTCGCTGAATCTACGGCAACTTGGGCTGAGGAATATGTTTATGATGATGTGAATGACTATTATGATTATCTTTATCATTATTTTGATCACACTGATTATTCGATTTTTACTGGGGTTATTCCGGAGGGGAGTTTGTTTGAGTATGCGCTTTCGATTTGGCCCGTGTTTTTAACTGAATATTACGATGATGATTGGGATATGATAGGAGATGTGGTTGATGCGTATTTTTATGAGGAAACTCCAGATGTTTGGGATTCTTTTGAAGCTTATCGTGAGATTATTGGAGATAAGGGAGATGATATTCGCGAAATTTATCGTACATTTGCTTATTGGAATTATGTGCGAAGTTATTACAACGAAGGCGAAGAATATCCGTTTGTAGATATTCATAGGTCTTATGGGTCGCAGGATTATCCGATTGAGGAGGGTAAGGTTCGAAAAGGGGTTTTACCAGCGTTGTATGGCGTGAATTATCTGCAATTTGAGGTGGATTCATCTATGGAAGGGGAGGATTTTCAGTTTACTTTGACCAAGTTGGATGAGGTGGATTTTGGATTGGTTTTCTTGCCTGAAACTGATGATTATTACATGGAAAGTAGTATGGTTTTAACAATACTTGACGCGGATGATGCGGAGGGTACCGTGACTTTGCCAATTGGTGATGATTACACGATGTTTACTGTTATGGTGATGCCGTTATTGGAAGATCCGACAGATGCGGAGGATGATGAGCAGGCTTTTGAAATGGCTTATCCTTATCATTATAATGTTGAGATTGGCGAGTTTTTAGATAGTGACGAAGTGGAAATTTCTTTTTCCGAAGAAGCTACAAGCGAGGTTGATGATACTGGTGATGACAAGGAAGGTGATGCTGCCGGTGAAAACATTGATGAGGGTTGGGGAGAAACCATTGAAGCCGATGAATTAACAGTTTCGGAATTAAGTATGACCTCGGTAGGGGATGATTCCGTGACTTTGCGCTGGACGCGAGTAACTGAGGCGGCTGGTTATTATGTTCACTATGGGACTGAGTCAGGAGTTTATGACTTTTTTGAAATGGTTGATGGCGGACATATTACTCATCTGACAGTGTCTGATTTGTGGCCAGAGACTTTCTATTTTGTGGTGACTGCTTATGACGATGATTACGAGGAGAGTGAATATTACAGTAATGAGGTTGAGGCTACGCTTGATGGAACAACTTTTACTGATGTTTACTTAAGTCATAATAATTACAATGCGATTAAGTTTTTGACTTATTTGGGAGTAATTGAGGGTTATGGAGACGGGACTTTTAAGCCAAACAAAGAGATCAACCGGGCTGAACTTATGAAAGTGATGGTTTATGGTTGGATGGGTGAAACTCCGGATAGCGATGAGTACAAGGATTGTTTCCCAGATGTGAATGAAGAATGGTTTGCGCCGTACGTTTGTTACGCCAAGGAACAGGGTTGGGTGCAAGGATTTAATGATGGGAATTTTTACCCAGCAAATACCGTGAGTAAGGTCGAGGCGCTTAAGATGATTTTGGAATCTTATGGGGTGGATGTGGGGTCAAGTGCCACGTTAAAAGACGTGCCATTTGATGGTGTTTATTCCAGTGCTTGGTATGCGCCTTATTTGGAGGCAGCGTACGAAATGGGATTACTCGAAGAAATTGACGGTGATTTTGAGCCTAATGAGGGCCGTACGCGTGCTGAAGTGGCCGAAGAGATCTATCGCTTACTTGTTTTGGATCTGCAATATGAAGGAGTTTATAACGAGGAGATAGAAGAAGAGTTTTTGGATGATTATGCAGAGCATTTTTTGCGCTAGTTGCCTCCAAAATTAGCAGTAAGCAGCATAAATTGCAGCCCAATATTAAATAGCGTCACAGATGCGAAAATTGTGATGGCAAAAGATTTGAAAACTATTTGGTGGCGCGCAGATTTTTTATTGTAGAAAAATAAGTAGAAAAGTCCGAAATAATAGGGGATTGAGACTATTGCACCGAGTACGTAAAAAACAACGTTGGCTGGGAGTGGGAACGGGAGTAGTTGTTCGATTATCATGAGGACTGGCCACATGGGTGCGGATACAATAATAACCAATGACGCTAGAGCCCCTACATTGGCTTGTAGAGCGTCTAGTAGGATTAAAAGGATGGCACCGATCAAGGTGATGGCTAAGGCGAAGGAGAGAGGTTTTTTCATAGGGATTGTTAGAACATGATTTTTTTATAACACTCGTGGCAAATTATTTGCAGTCCCCAAGATTTTGGATAAGCAGTGTGGATTGGTGTTTGGCAGGAATGGCAATTGTCTTTGCGGAGTTTGTTTGGGGGGCGCAACTTATTGATTTGTTGGTAGCGTTGTTCGGGGCAGACTTTTGGCTTGGGTAAATTGAATTTTTCGTAGAATTTTGCTTCTTGGGCAATGATCTGGAATGGTTCACCTGTTTTAGCGCAAGTGAGGGCGTTTTCAGATTGTTTGTTGGTTTCATCGTGCCACATAAATCCGGCTTCTAGGGCCTCTTTTTTGGTGAGAGGAGTATGTTCGTGGGCTAGGGTGGTGTTGTAAGGGAAAGGGCTTAGATTCGCTGGAAAAGGCTGGCCCCATTCTTTGGTCTCTTGCATGTGGGTTTTAATTTTGGCCATCATTTCAGTGTACTCCTCGGGGGAGTATTGTTTGTTGAGGATCATGTTTTTGTGTCTTTTGAGGCCAATGCAGCCAAAACAATCAGTTAAATGGTCGGATTGATCGCAGTAGGTGCAGTTTTCGAGAGTGATGCAGTAAGTGATGAATTTGGAATTGTAGAGATTGTAACAAGTGTCTACTTCGAGGCACATTTGCGAAAGTTCGTTGTAGGAGTTGTCGTAGCAGTTTTTTAGTTTGGAGCAGTTGTAAACGTTGTGGCAGTCTTCGGATTTAACCATGTAAAAACCATTTTGAATGTTTTTGGAGTTGTTGATGAAATTACCGAGGCAGTTTTCAGTGCTGCGTTGGTGCAAGGCGCGGTGTGGTGTTTGTCCGGCTAGTTTAAGTAATTCTTGATCTAATTCTTCTTTGTTTTCGTGTAGGAGTTTGAGGAATTCTTGTTTCTTTGTTTCGAATTCTTGTTTTGTAAGTTGTTTGTTTAAATACATGTACTCTTTGTTGTTTTGTTGAGTACAGAGAATGCAGTTTTTGCAGTTACGGCAGTCGTAAAGGTAGTAGGAATCAGAGCAGCCTTCAGCGAGCATGGAGTAATGAACGTTGTAACAGCGTTCGCTATCGGCGCACCCAGAACAGAACTCGGAATCAGATACAAAAAAACAGTCTACACAGGTTTGGCAATTGAAAATACGCATGCAATAAAACACGTCTTCACTGGTGTATGAGGAAAAAGTTAGATAGCCGTTTTTAACTTGGGCGGAGTTGTTGCAAAATTCACTGTTTGAGCATTTTACCGTGATTTTAGCCCAACGTGGGACATCAAGTTGTAGTTCTTTGTATTGTTCAAAAAACGGACGGTTAAAATCAAAGTCTCGGCCATATTTAGTGGCGTCAAAACTATCGTCCCACCATTCATCTTGATCAATGATTTTAAAAGGTGTGTCTTCGGGATAAAGAGAAACAATTCGTTTGCCTGACTTGTGACTGGTATTGGCAAAAAGCTGACGTTCATTGCGAAAAGTCAGATGCCTTAAATGACGACAGAAAGAACATTTTTTGGGTAACGATGCGTTGAATTTTTGGTAAAAGCTGACTTCTTTCTCTTCAAGGTGAAACTCGCTGTTGCATTGAAGGCAGAGAGGCATGTTTTAAGCGTAATGTGATGGTGCGCCAGGAGGGATTCGAACCCCCGACACCTGGTTCCGAAGACCAGTGCTCTATCCACTGAGCTACTGGCGCACGATATGAAAGGGAGCCTGATTTCAGGCTCCCTTGTATTATACGGATTCTTGTTTCTAAGTCTAGCGTCTTCTAGTAGGCTTGCGTTTTTGCCATTCCGCTAGGAGTGGAGTGGCAGTGAAAATTGAGGAGTAAGTACCAGCAATTAGACCAATAATTAACGCTAATAGGAAGAAGTGAATAGATTCAGCTCCTAAGAAGAAGAGTGCGGCTACGGTAAACAATGTCGAAATAGAGGTGTTGAAAGAACGCGCGAGAGTTTCGTTTACTGCTCGTTCTGCAACAACATCAAACTCTTCGTGAGCTTTTTGTAGTTTTAAGTTTTCACGTACACGGTCGAAAGTCACGATAGTATCGTGAACTGAGAATCCCATAATTGTTAGTAGCGCGGTTACAAACAGAGCGTCAATTTCAACTCCGAGGATACTGCCAAGTAAAACGAAAATACCGAGAGTAATTAAGATGTCATGTACCAGCGCTGCGATAGCCGCCATACCAAATCGCCAAGGACTGGTGTTTTTAGGAATGCTGCGGAAGGCAAACGCGATATAAAGAACAATCATAATTAAGGCCATGACTAAGGCCATGACAGCTTTGCTTTTCATACTTGCACCAATAGTTGGGCCAATAGTATTAAAGCGAGTTTCTTCGAGTTCTCCGTAATTATCAGTGAGCATAGTAATGATTGCTTCGTGTGATTCATTGGAGATGTGTTTCATGCGAATCATGAGGCTGGTTTCTCCAGTTGAAACGACAAGAGGTTGACCAAAATCAACGGGTATTTCTTTGTCTTCTTCGAGGGTTGTAAGGCTAGCTTCTTCTAGGTTAACGGCCTGAGGCGCGTCTTCCATGGTGGAAGTTTCTTCTTTTTCGACTACTTGAGTTGTTTCCCCAGTGGAGAGGAGTTCTTCTTCGAGAGCAGAAATATCATCAGTGATTTCTTGGGTGGAAGGGATAGTTTCATTGAATTGGATTTCGAGAAGAGTTCCTCCAGTAAAGTCGAGACCTAGGTTTAGACCTTTTAATGGGATAACAATAATAGCGGCTGCAATCAACACTCCAGAAATAGCAAACCAGAGTTTGCGGGCGCGTACGATTGGAAGTTTAGGATGAGGTCTTTTAGGGACTCCAAGTAAGAATTTGTGATTAGAAAACCTAGTGTGTACTAGAGCGCGGAGTAAGGTGCGAGTAACGATAATAGCAGTGAACATAGAAATCAAAATACCGAGTGCTAAGTTAACTGCGAAACCACGAATAATTGAGGTTCCGAAATACATCAAAATTGCACAAGTAATTAGAGAGGAGAAGTTTGAATCACGGATTGAGCTCCAAGCTCGATCAAAACCAACTTCAATTGCTCCAGATAATGGACGACCATTGCGAAGTTCTTCTCGCATGCGTTCAAAAATCAAGATATTAGCATCTACAGCCATACCAATTGAAAGAACCACACCAGCCACACCAGCTAAGGTTAAAACTACGTGTCCAGCTAGTAAAAAAGTTAAGAAAAACAGTACAAAACAAGCCAGCATAAAGGAGAGAAGTTTTTCCCATCCCGAGTCTTTGCTGTTCATAATAATTGCTACTAAGACTCCAAATACTATGAGGGCAATAACTAGAGCAAAGCCAAGTGGCATAGCTACTTTGATAAAGAAGACTAGTAAGGCTGCGTATAAAAGTAGAGCTAAATTAGCCATAACTCCCGGTAGGCGGTAGTAAAGGACCATGTACAGGGCAAGCAGGATAAGGCCAAGCATGCCAGCTTTTAGACTGGTATCGAGGGCTGCTTGTCCAAGGCTTGCTCCAATGGTGTATTGTCCAACAAGAATGATTGGAGCGGGGATAGCCCCAGTGTTTAAGTCGCGAGCTAAGGTGGTGGCTTCTTCGACTGTGAAGTCGCCGGTGATTTGCGCTCGTCCACCAGTAATTTTTTCATTTACATTAGGTGCGGAAATTAATTCTCCGCCAACAAAAATTGCAACTCTTTTACCAGTGTTACGACTAGTGATTTCTTCAAATAATTTAGCTCCTTCGGAATTAAATTCAATGGTTACATAAGGAGAGTAAGTTTGGGAGAAAGCGACGTCAGCGTGGGTGAAATGTTCACCAGTTAAGCCGGTTTCTTTCCAAGGGTCTGGGGCAGTGGAATAATAGATTTTTGATAGGCTGTATTCCATGCCGGTCATGGTTTCGGTTTCACCACCTTTAACATCCATAACTTCGATGATGTGGTACCCAAAAGCGGTTTCTACAACTTCGCTAGAGATGTCTCCAGGGGACATGGCAAAAGCAGCATCTTCAAAAGCCTTAACCATGGCGTTAGGGCCGAAGTAATCTAAGTAACCGCCAGATTCAGAGGCGCCTGGTTCATCGGAAAATTCCTTAGCAAGATCTTCTACAGATTCTCCGTTTTGAGCTCGTTCTAAAAGCTCTTTCGCTAAGGTTTCAGCTTCGGATTGGGAGCGGTCGTTTGCGGAACGTTCAGAGCCTTCATAAGCAATTAAAATATGACGGGCTTCGACTTCCTTGTCACTGGAAGTGCTGATTTCACCTTCTTGAGCACCTTCTAATTTAATTAAGAAATAGCCTTCAAGTGGGGTGAGATTGCCGTAACTATCAAAAGTATAGCCATCTGTTGTAAGAATAGGTTCGTTGTAAACATCACCAATTTCCATGTCTTCAATTGCTTCTAGATATCCATCTGAAAGATCAGTTTCAAAAATAAAGCCTTCGCTTTCATTTGAGAAAAAACTAACAGTACTAGGATTGGCAAGTTCTTCTTCTGCTCCTACTAAGCTAAAATCTTCACCATCTAAAATACGATCCAAAGCGGTTTGAGCCATGTTTTCAACGTTTTCGCGGTTTGAAGAGGTCATGGATTCACCACCTTCTTCTTTGAATTCTAATTGAATGGTTTTACCAACAGTGGCTTTGGCTTCTTCAATGTCTTTAATTCCTGCTAATTCAATAATAATATGTTGTTCATCAGCAATTTCAGAGCGATAAATGTTTGGTTCAGAAACTCCAAGACCATTTACACGTTTGGTTAAAACTTCTAAAACACCGTCAACAATCCCTTCTTCATCAGCTAAGTCTACTTTGCGGAGGTCGAGTTTGTAATCAAGTTGAGTTCCCCCTTGAAGATCTAATCCTAATTGGATTTTTTGAGTTTCAAAACTATCGGGAGTGCTGGGTAAAATGTTTTTTTGCGTGTCTGATGGTAGGTCAAAAAAACCAAGTGTAACAACCGCTAGGGCGATTAGGACTAGATTAGCAATCATGCGTTTTTTCATGGAAGAAGTTTTTAAGAGTTAATTTTGTTGATCCGCGATTTGGCGATCCAGTTCTTCGTTGTTTCCTTTGCCAGAACGGCCGTAGTCGTCAGTGATTTTGACTACATCGTCTAGTTCTGGAGTAGAAACTTCGAAAATTTGTGAATCTAAAAGCGCTTCAGCGCGGTGGATCATTCCTGGAGTAACATCAATTTTGTCACCAGGATTGAGAATAATATCAGTTAGGTTATCGGGGTCAGTCCCATAGGTGAACTTCACCTGTCCAGAATAAAGATACTGCGTTTCTTGTTTGGTTTCGTGATATTGCAGGGAAAAACGATGGCCTTTAGTAAGTTCCAAAATTTTGCCCGCAAATTTATCATTATGCGCGAACCAGATTTCTCTTCCCCAGGGCTTAATCTTGATTTGGGTTTCCATTCTAGGAGGGTTTTTGATAACGGCGATATTTTAGCGGATTTCCGGGTTAAAAGGAAGGGATGGGCTAGGGGAGTTCGGGTTGACAAGTTTAATCTAAAATGTTATTTGTTACGTCCCTAAATAAAAAAAATATATGAATAGTGTAACAACCCCTTCTGGGTTTCCAGAAGATGAATCTGTTTATGGTGCTTCTGATGCTCCTTCTCCTCCGTTGAGGGATGAGCCGCATTGTCATCATGCTGTAGATGAAGGCTCTGAAATTGATGATAGAGAGAGTTTGGCTCAGCAGATGGGTTGGCTGGAAAGTCAGCTTAAAAAAATGTCTGAGTTAAGTGATTTGATTGTGAATTTGGCGGCGAGATCTGATGAAGAAAAATTAGCAGAACAGATAAACGGAGCAGATTATGAGCTTGATTTTTCGCGTGATTTAACTCAAATAGTTACAGATTTGTATAATTTGGTTTTTGAAAATGAACGTGAAGTAACAGATTTTTTAAATAGAAACAGCTTAGCTCAGGCGGTAATCAGTCCAAAAAATGCAAATTTTGTTGTACGAAGAGATTTGAATGAAGCTTTGGCTGCTCGGCTGGCTAATAAGGCTGGAGTTGTATTGTATCCGCGGGCTATGCATGATTTTTTGCCACATTTAATGGATCGTAAAGATGTTTTTGATCAGGTTGATGTTGCGGCAGCTTTGAAAGTTAGTAACAAGGAGAGAGCTGGGGCTTTAAATCAAGCAATTAAGGATAGTGATTTTTCAGGGAAAGATCCGGTGGATGTTTTTGATTTAGATCAAACTGCATCTTATTTAGATGGCTCATTATCGATGCTTGAGACGTTAGGTGAGCATGACGTGATGACATCATGTGTGCAGGTGCCTTCGATGTTTGCTTGTGCAGCGGTTCTGGATCAATTGAGAGCTAATTTTATAGAAAAAAGAATGAGAGGATATATGTTGGCTATAGATGATCGTTTTGATTGTTCTGGGATTAGTCGGCCTGGTGTTCCTCAGGTTTGGGCAGCGGAATTAAAAGCAAATGACGTTTCTGTTTTACGGACACAAGCTTTGCTTTTTCAGGAGATTGTAGGGGAGGATCCTTTGCCGATTATGAGAGAAATGTTTTTGTTTGAATTACTTCAAGTATTGGCTAAGTGTGAAATGCCTATCCCGGCTGAATATGCAGAATATTCAGACCCTGAGATGAGAGAGCGAGTTTTGGAGCTTCAAGAAGACCCTCAGACTAGGCGTCGCATGAAAAAATTAATGGATTATGTTTTTGAAACGACTTGGGATTCAGTTACAGCAGAAATATTTAAGCAGCGGGCTATTTTAGCTAAGAAATTAGAGGAAGCAGATATTGATCTGGATGAAGCGGAAAGGTTAATGGGTGAAAAAACTCAATTAATGATTCTGAAGCAAGAAGCTTTTTATGCAGACCAAGTTGCCAGGTGGGGAGAGGACGTTGCTGCGTTTGTAAAAGCTTACCCAGATCCACGAGACTTTGTGGATGAGATTATGGGTGCGGTTGATGGAGAGTTCCCGGGTTAAAGGTGAATTAATATGTGGTATGCTTGAGTTATGAAGTTATCTAATTCTATTTTTAAATTAGCTTTTTTGTCTTCCGCAGCTCTTGGGATTCTTTTGGGAGTACTTGCTTTATTTGGAGATGGGAGTTTTGCCCTTATAGGTAGTTTATTATTTGGAGCAATTTATTTGTTAGCAGGGTTATTATTTTCAAATATGGCTAATAATTCTGAATTATGGTTTTGGGTTTTAACTGGCTTGGTTGGATTTGTGGGGACGTATATTTATCATTTTGTTTGGGGCTTTTTGATTAAATATTTTTTGAAAAATAGAACTAATTGGAAAATTTGTTCAATAGTTGCAGTTGTTTTATTAGTTTCTTCCTTTTTTGTTATAAATGGAGTAGCTATTTATTTTATGCTAAGTAGGGTACTTATTTAAATTAATTCGCTTTCTTGTTCTTTTAGCTTTTCTACAGCTTTTTTAACATCTTGTGACTTGTTTTTGTCTACGATGAGGAGAGCGTCTTTGGTGTTGATGATGGCGAGGTTAGAAAGGCCGACAGTTACGATTGTTTTGTGTGCGTCGTCGTTGTAGATGATGGAGCTTTTGGTATCGACTTCTAAGGTTTGGCCACGAGTTAAATTGGCATCAGGAGTGTCGGCAAGTTCTTCGTGTAGAGAGAGCCAGGTGCCGATGTCACTCCAACCTAGGTCGGATGGGATGATGCGGACTGTGTTGGGATCAACTTTTTCCATGATGGCGTAATCGATTGAGATTTTTTGGCATTCTGGGTATTCGGTATTAAGAACAGTTTCGGCTTCGGGGGTTTCGAGTGCGTCTTGGATGCGGATTAAGCGTTCGTAAGTGTCTGGGAGGTGGTTTTTATAAGCCTCGAGGATTGTATCAACGCGCCAGACATAATAACCAGTGTTCCAGAGGTAATCACCGGATTCAAGGAATGTTTTGGCGGTTTCTAGGTCAGGTTTTTCAGCGAATTTTTTAAACTCTAGTACTGGGATGCCGTCTACTTCGCTAATCTTCTGCCCAACTTGAACATAGCCTAGATTAACGTTAGGGAATTTAGCGTTTACCTCGATAATGTTAAGAGATTTTTGGTCTTGGGCTATTTTTTCAGCCACTTGAAGTTTGTGGGCAAACTCTTCTTTGTCTTGAATTAAATGGTCAGCGTAGATCACGGCCATGACTTCTTCGGGGTGTTTTTTTGCAACTACGGCCGCCGCAAGTCCAATGCAAGAAGCTGTGTCGCGAAGGGCCGGTTCTTCGATAATGTTTTCGTGTGGTATCAGGGGTGCTTGCTCCTTAACAAGTTGTACAAATTTTTTGTTCGTAGCTACGTAAATATCTTCGGGTTTTAAAAAACTTATTCGTTCTATGGTCTCTTCAAACATGGTTTTGTCGGAGGTAAGACGTTCAAATTGTTTGGGTTTAGTGGAGCGGCTTAGAGGCCAGAGGCGAGTGCCGGTTCCGCCGGCAAGTACTACTGCTTTCATTTAGATTTTTTGATTAAGGATTCACCGGTCATAATAGCCGGTTTGGGTATGTTGAGAAGGTCTAAAATTGTTGGGGCAATGTCTTGCAAACCTAGTCCACGCGGTTTTTTGAGCGCGTATTTTTGATCAGAAATTAGTAGGCAAGGGACGGGATTTAAGGAGTGAGAGGGTTTTTGTTCCCCATTTGGATAAATCATTTCATCGCAGTTGCCATGATCAGAGGTGAGGATCGTAGTGTAGTTGTGTTTTAGGGCCGTAGGAATGACTTGCTCTAAGCATTCATCAAGTACTTGGCAGCATTTGATGGCGGCTTTTAGATCGCCAGAATGTCCTACTAAATCGCCGTTGGCATAGTTCACAATAATCACGTCGTAATCTTCTTTTTTAATAGCGGCTAGGAGTTTTTTAGTGATTTTGTAAGCACTCATTTCGGGTTTGTCGGCATAAGATGGGCACTTAGGAGAGGGGACTAGAATGCGGTCTTCCCCAGGATAAGGTTTTTCAACTTGAGAGTTAAAAAAGAACGTGACGTGCGCGTATTTTTCGGTTTCAGCTACGCGGAGTTCGCGCAGACCCTTGTTGCTTAAAACTTGGGCTAGGTTCTTTTTTATAAGTGGTGCGGGGAATAATACTGGGGCTTTTTCTGAATATGGACCCATGGCCACAAAATAAGGACGTACTCGTTTTTTTGGTTTGAATCCGAGTTTTTTGATGCCACTGTCTTTGGGTGGTTTTTCTCCTGTTAAAGTCCAAGCTAATTGTCGGGCTCGGTCGGTGCGGTAATTGAAAAACACAACCGCATCTTTGGATTTGATAGTGGCTTTGGGATTGATAATAATGGGTTCAACGTAATAGTCACTTTCAACGTCAGTTTGGTAGGCTGCTTCTATTCCGTTCTGTGGAGTTGCGGCTTTTTCTCCTTTGCCGCAAACAAATAAATTGTAGGCTTTTTTAGTGCGTTTCCAGTTTTGATCTCGGTCCATGGCATAGTAGCGCCCAATCATGGTTACGACTTCGGCTTTGTCTTCAAGTCCTAGTTTTTTGATGCGGCGGTCAATCATTTTCAAATACTTCCCCGCGCTTTTTTCTGGAACATCACGGCCGTCTAAAATAGCGTGAATATAGATTTTTTTGGTTTTTTGGCGTTTAGCGGTTTCGAGTAGGGCAAATAAATGATGAATGTTAGCGTGGAGGGCTTGATCGGAAATCATGCCTATTAAATGTAGTACGTCGTGCTGGCAGGCTTTTTTAAGGGGGGCAAGTTTGTGGAATTTACCAGATTTGATAGAGCGGTTTATTTCTTCGAGGGATTGCCAAGTAATGCGGCCGGCCCCCATGGTGAAATGTCCTACTTCCGATCCGCCTTGTGATCCGTTTGGCAGGCCAACGGCTCGACTATCGGTTTTTAGAAAAGTGGTAGGATATTTGCGACGTAATGATTTGTAGTATTTCATGTCAGCGCGAGCTGGGGCATTGCCTGGGTCACGAGGTTTTCCTTCTCCAAATCCATCAAGGATTAAAAGAAGAACAGGTTTTTTTGTGGTCATAATAAGATTAAATTTAAGTACCAGTCAGCTATTTGTTGTCCGTAAAAAAGAGCAATTAAAGTTCCGATTATTAGAAAAGGGCCAAAAGCAATCATGGTTTTGCGGCTGGCAAAACCAGTGGCCAGTAAAAAAATACTGATAATGGCGCCAGCTAAATAACCAAAAAATGTGGCTAAAATTGTGAGTTTAAGTCCCAGAACAAACCCCATAAAAGCGCCAATGCGTAAGTCTCCACCACCAATCCATTTCCCTTTTGAAACAAGAATTTGACCTAAGAAAAATAATACTAAGATTAAAGCTCCGTAAAGTCCGCTTAAAAAGGAAGGAGTTCCAGTAAAAAAAGTTCCAACTAGTGCCAAAATAATCGAAGGAATCATGATGACGTCTGGAATTTCTTGGTAAAGCAAATCGTAAAAGAAAATAAACACAAAAATCATGGCGTAAGCAGCGTATAACGGGAGTGGGGCAACTCCTAGAAGAGCCATGGCTACAAATAGTGAACCAGTGGAAAGTTCCAAAACTGGATAGTGCCACGGAATATGTTTTTTACATTTTTTGCATTTGCCGCGTAGCCCGATATAACTGATTAAAGGGATTAATTCGAGTGGTCCTAATTTTTTGTTACATTGCGGACACATTGATGATCCAAAAAAAATGCCTTTTTCATCATTATGAATACGATGAATTAAAACACTTAAAAACGAACCTAAAACTAGGCCAAGTATAAATAATAAAAGATAAAAGAAGATAATCATGCGGGAGGGTTAAGTTCTGATGCAGCGGCCTCTTCTTGGGCCAGAATTTCGTTGTAACGATTAGCAGCTAGGTTTCCGACCGAAGAGTCGGGATCAAGAGTGTAGCAGCGTTTGTAATGCTCTTTGGCGGCCTCTAAGTTGTTTTGTTTTTGAGCGAGCCAGCCTAGATTTAAATAAGCAGCGGAAAGGTTAGAATCAAGAATAAGAGCGTAGTTTAAATGGTGGTCAGCGTTGGCATAATCACCACTGGTGGTTAAGGCCCATCCAAGTAAGTTGTAGCTCATGGCTGAGTCTGGATGTTCGGTAACAGCTTGCTCTCCAAGTTCAATGGCGCGATCAAGATTGTTTAATTTGTCCAGATAGAGCCAGACTGGTCGAATATATAGATTAACGTCAGCAGAATTGATAATTAAAACGTTTTCATAAGCTTCAACTGCTTTTTCGTATTCAGCGGCCAGGACCGCGGTGTCAGCTAGTTTTTGATAAGCTTGGACGCGCGGTTCATAATCGCTTTCAATGGCTAGTTCAATTTGAGTAACGGCTGAGGAATATTCATCAGACCCAAAATAGGCTAAGCCTAGGAAATAGCGGGTTTCGGGTTTGGTAGGATCAAGTTCAAGTGCTTTTTGTAAAGCGTCTTGGGAGTCGCGATAACTCTCAAGTGAGAGGTAGGTGTAGCCTAAAATAATCCAGGCATCGCGGTAGCTAGGCTCTTCGCGTAGGATGTCGTAAAGCAAGTTGATTGCTAGGTTAGATTCACCACTTTCAGAATAACTGCGGGCAGTTAATGTTTTCAAATAATTTGGATTACCGTCTTCGGCTAGTTTAGATTCATCGATAGAGGAGATAAAAGTTTGGGCGTTTTGAGCTAATTCAGGGAAATCGCCGGCGTTTATTACTTTGTTAAAATCGATTTCAGCATTGTCATAATCTCCTATAAAAGAATTTAAAAGGGCGCGATAATATAGAACTTCGGTGCTTTCAGCGGGGGCAGTATCAAAATGTTCTTTGGCTGTTTCAAACTGTTCAAGGGCAAGGTAGGTTTTTCCGAGTAGAACGGTGGCATTTAGATTGGCAGGGTTGTTGGTGTTGGCGGTTTCAAGGACAAGGCGGGCTTTCTCATATTCGTAATTGGAGTAATAAGCATTTCCTAATTTGTAAAATGGTTCAGAAAGCGTAGGTTCAAGCTCCGTAGCCATTTCAAATTCAGTGATGGCAAGTGGGTAAAAATGGTTATCAAAAAGAGTTGAGCCTTTTTCAATATGGTCTAAATAAGTGGGATTATTGGATGTATCAGGAGGAGTTTCAATGATTATGTCGATTGGTTCATCCGGAACTTCAAATAAGCTCGTCATTAGGTTTGGTTGAATAGCAGTTACATAAACCATCCCAAACATAAGGAAAGTAGAGAGAACGAAACCAATTAAAAAGTTTTTCATAGGAGGGTTTAAAACTTGGTTTGAGCGTGACAGAGGGCGATAGCTAGGGCGTCGGCCGCGTCGTCAGGGCGAGGAATAGATTTTAATTTAAGGATCAAGGCGACCATTTTTTGCATTTCGACCTTGGCCGCTTTGCCATTGCCGGTGATGGCAACTTTTATTTGGCCAGGATTGTATTCAAAAATAGGATAGCCTAATCTGTTGACTGTATGCAAGATAACTCCACGGGCTTCGGCTACTTTTAGAGCGGTGGTCGTGTTTTTGCTAAAATAAAGTTCTTCGATAGCGCATACGTCAGGTTGCCAGGTTTGGCATATTTCATTGAGATCTGAATGAATTTGGTTAAGACGTGAGGCGTTAGAAAGACTTTTGGGAGTTTGAATATGTCCAAAATCAATGACCTTGGTGATTGGTCCGTTCACGTCAATTATGCCAAAACCAATGGTCGCTAGCCCGGGATCTATACCTAAAATTCGCATGTGCGAATTATACCACAGTGGTTGAGATAAAGTTATTCTTACGACCAGCGTTTACAATTACAACTAAATCACCTTTTTTTGCGATTTTTGATTTTTTAACAATGCCAGGGATTAGTTTGTCAGCCATGCGGTCGGTTTTAATGCGGGTTTTGGAAACATGGACGTTGTTCATTCCCCAGACTAATTTCAGTTGGCAGGCGATTTTATCATTGTAAGTAATGGCCAGTGTTGGGATGCTGGGTCGGTATTTCATGACTTGATGAGCAGTATAGCCAGATTTGGTTATTACAATGATTGCTTTGGCTTTGACGTCTTCGGCAAGCAAGGCGGCACTTAGTGAAATTGCATCGCTAACGGGAGCGTTTTCTTCTTGGTGGGGGAGTGTTAAGAGGTGTTCTTTTTGTTGAAGTTCTTTTTCTACGGCGTGGGCAACTTTGGCTAAGGTGCTAACTGCGCGAACTGGGTATTTACCAACCGAAGTTTCGCCAGAAAGCATAAAAGCATCAGCGTGATCAAAAATAGCAGTAGCAGCATCACTAACTTCGGCGCGGGTGGCGCGTGGGTTATTGATCATTGATTCCAAAATTTGGGTAGCGATGATTGTTGGTTTACCGTGAATAAGTCCAAGGCGCACAATTTCTTTTTGGGCAATTGGTACGCGCTCGGCTGGGATCTCTAAACCAAGATCCCCGCGCGCCACCATGATTGCGTCGGCTGCTTTTACAATTCCTTCTAGATTATTTAGAGCTTCGTGCCTTTCAACTTTGGCAATTATTTGGATATGGGGATGGCCGCGTTTTATAAGTTCGGCGCGCAATGCCTTGATGTCTTTAGCTGATTTCACAAACGAAAGCGAAACATAATCTATTCCTTGTTTAAGTCCAAAAGTTAAGTCCGCTAAGTCTTTGCGGGTGATGGCCTTGGCGCGCAAGGAGGCGGTGGGGCAGTTGATGCCTTTGTTGGTTTTGAGTAGGCCTCCAGTTTTTACACGGCAATGGATTTCACGTCCGGTTTTGTGGGTTACTACTAATTCAAGATAGCCGTCGTCCAGCAAGATAATGTCATCGCGTTTAACGTCTTTGTGTAAATTAGGATAAGGGACGGGAACAACGCCTTCTTTGGCAGTTTTCCGTCCGGTAATTAGTGTTACGTTTTGGGCTCGTTTAAGTTCAAGTCCTTCATCTGGCATCTTGCCAACTCTAATCTTAGGACCTTGGAGGTCTTGCATAATGGCCACTTTTTGGCCGGTTTTTTTGCTAGCAGCTCGTAAATTGCGGCAGATTTTTTTCATATGATCATAAGACCCATGCGAAAAATTAAGCCGAGCCACGTTCATGCCAGCGTTTAACATTTGTTCAATTATTTCTTGTGAATCTGAGGCAGGCCCCAGAGTACAAACAATTCGAGTGTTCTTTTTTAGCATTTTTAAAGGGAAGGTAATACGCCCCTTATTATACCATTTTTTCAGGTTGAGAACAAGCTACTTAACAGTTACGCTCTTAGCTAGATTACGTGGCATGTCAGGATTGTTTTCGCGACCAATGGCGAGATGATAGGCCAGAATTTGGATTGGGATAATGCTCACAATTGGAGAGGCATTACCAGCGTCTGGCACCTTGATCCAATAGTCAAAAATTTCAGAATTTTCAGGAGAAACACCAATAATATAACCACCACGAGCTTTGATTTCCATGGCATTGCTTAGAATGTCAGATCGGGTTTCATCATTAGCCACAATTGCAATACACGGAACACCTTCAGAGATCAGGGCAATTGGCCCGTGTTTAAGTTCTCCTCCGGCAAATCCTTCGGCATGGATGTAGGAAACTTCTTGCAGTTTAATCGCGGCTTCAAGCGCCATTGGATAGTTAAGCCCTTTCCCAATGATGTACATGCTTTCCACATCAATAATTTTGTCAGCTAAGGCTTTGATATGATCTTCGTAACGTGGATTTAACATATCGTTAATCTTGCCGGCCGTGGCCGCAAGTAGTTGTTGTCCTTCGTTAAGTTTTCCAGCGCAAGCATAGGCCAGCAAAGTGAGAATTGCCATCTGAGAAGTAGTGGCTTTGGTAGAGGCGACCGCTTTTTCTGGACCGGCTTTAATTGGGATAACTAAATCTGATACGCGGGCCATGGTGGAGCTTTCCACATTTACAATTGAAGCGATTTTTACACCTTTTTTCTGAGCAACTTCAATAGCTTCTAATGTGTCAGCAGTTTCACCGCTTTGTGATATGGATAAAAGTAGTGTTTTATCAGTTAAAAAATCTTGGTAACTGGCAAATTCAGATCCAAAAGTGAAATTAACATGCTCTTTGGCAATGCGAGAGAACAAGTAAGAGCCGGTTAAGGCTACTTTTCCAGCGGTTCCACAGCCAATTAAGAACGTTCCGCGAGCTTCTTCAATGGCTTTGGCCATGGCTTCTATTACGTTTGGTTCTTGGTTAATGGCGCGACTTAAAGTGTCTTTTTGCTCCATGATTTCTTTGAGCATAAAATGAGCGTAATCGCCTTTTTCCGCGCTTTGGATATCAAATGTTAGTTCTACGATGCGTTTTTCGATTTGTTCGTCTGATTTGGTGCTGAAAAACTTGGCTCCTTCCTTATCAATTACCACCATTTGTTCGTCATCTAAGTACATGACACGTTTGGTGTGTTTATAAAAAGCCGGGACATCAGACCCCAGGAAATATTCATTATCAAGTGGACCAACACCGACAATTAACGGTGATCCAGTTCGAGCGGCGATCATTTTCTCTTCATCTTTGTGAATAGCTAAAAACCCGTATCTTCCTTCTAACCTTTTAACAGCTTTTTTTACTCCTTCTTCAAATCCAATTTCGTTAGTGTACTTCTCGATTAAATGAACAATTGTTTCAGTGTCAGTTTCAGATTTAAATTCAAACCCATCTTTTTTAAGTTCTTCGCGGAGCTCAACATAGTTTTCAACAATTCCATTGTGAACAAGAGCGATATTACCGCTATGACTTAAGTGTGGGTGGGCGTTTTGGTCGGTTACGCCGCCGTGGGTGGCCCAGCGAGAATGTCCAATAGCTAGATGGTTAGTCTCTTTGAGCATCTCTGGTTTTAAGTCGTCGGCTTCAGAAATCTTACCTACATGCTTTTCAAGAAGTAAGTCGCCTTGTTCGTTTTTACAGGCTACTCCCCAGGAGTCATATCCTCGGTATTCAAGATTTTTTAGGCCGTCGATGGCCATTTGGCTAGCATTATTTTGAGGGCCTAAATAACCAAAAATTCCACACATAAAATAGAGAGGTTAGGAACGAGAGAAATTTTAGCTAATTTCTCCGTAAAATGCAATTTTTTAAACCTTTTGGTTCGGTGGTTAAGTTGCGAGATCCTTTTTTTGTGATTACGAGCAGGTCTTCGATGCGAATTCCAAATTTTCCAGAGTAATAAACGCCGGGTTCAATTGTGACGACCATGCCGGGTTTAAGTTTGGTTTTAGACTTAGGGGAAAGGCTAGGTAGTTCATGAACTTCGAGACCGAGGCCATGGCCTAGTGAGTGTAAAAATTCTTCTCCGAGCATTTTGCGGGCTAGTTGATCGATTTGATGTCCGTTTTTGCCTGGTTTTAAGGCTAGTATTGCAGCTTCTTGAGCCTTGAGTACAAGATTGTAGGCTTTTTCTTGTTCAATGGTGGGGGAGCCTTTAAACAACATCCGGGTCATATCCGAGGCGTAATTATTAAGAGTAACTCCCATATCTATCATAATAATGTCATTTGATTTCAATTTGCGCTTGGAGGGCTCAGAGTGGGGATTGGAAGTATTGGGACCAAAAGCCACGATTGGACCAAATGATTTTTTAGCACCAGCGCAGAGGGTCTCAATTTGGATTTTCTGTGCTATTTCTTGCTCAGTCACTCCTGTTTTTAAAGATCTTTTTGTTGTTCTAAAAATTTGTTCACAAAGCTTTTGTGAGGCACTTATTTTGCGCAACGCAGCCGGGGATTTGATGGCTCTTAAGTTTTCGATTTTTTGCGCGTTATCTTTCCATTTCATTTTAGGGAAATTTCTCTTCCAACGTTTTAATGAATTGACGCGAATGCTGTGTCCTTCGTATTCAATTAGGTCTAGGCGGTGTTTTTTGATTAGTTTAGACCAGATTTTTTTGTCTTTGATGTCTAGGGGAGTGACACCTTTGATTGCTTCGGCTTTTTCAAGGTAGCGACCATCAGTTATAAGGTAAGTTTTACTTCTTGTTTGCAAAACTCCAGCATTAGAGCTTTTAAGGCCGGTTAAGTAAAAAACATTGGTCAGGTCAGTGATTAGGGAGGCTTTGGCCATTACACGTTTTTAAGGAAGTACTTGATGAGTTCTTCGGGATCAGAAACAGGGTCCTTTAAGCTACGGAAAACTCGATTAATGTCGCCTCGTTTGTAGCCAAGTCCCAGTAGGGCGTGAACAGCTTCTTCGGGCATTTCCTTGGGTAGTCCTGCTTTTTCGATAGCAAGATTTTTGGCAAGAGGTGCGATTTTTTCTTTGAGTTCGAGAATAATTCTTTCAGCAGTTTTTTTGCCAATTCCTGGAATTTGTTTGAGGGCATAAACGTTTTCAGATAGAATCGCGGCTTGAATTTCTTCAAGTGGGGAGCTAAGCATTTCTAGTGCTAATTTTGGTCCAACTCCGTTTACTGAGATAAGAGTTTCAAATAAGTGAAGTTCTTCTTCTTTTTCAAATCCATACAAACTCAAATCATCCTCACGGACAACAGTGTGAATATGAAGTTTTAAAGGTAAGTGAAGGTCGGCTTTTTCAGAGATGCGAGCTGGGACTGAAACGCGGTAGCCAACTCCTTGGACATCGATTATTAGAGATTTTTCGCGCTTAGAGATACATTTGCCAGAAAGATGAGCGATCATAGGAATTGAGAGATAAATGATTTGTGGAATGCGGCAAACGTACCGTTTTGTATGTGTTTACGCATTTCGCACATTAAGTCTAACAAAAAGTGAAGGTTGTGGATAGTGAGTAGTCGGAGGGCAGTGATTTCGCTTTCCATGTGTAAGTGTCGAATGTAGGAAATTGTGGTGGTTTGACAGGTTGAACATGAACAATTTTCTTGCAAAGGAGTGAGTTGTTGTTCAAATTTTTTGTTCTTAATATTATGGCGGCCAGTTGGGGTCCAGAAAGCGCCGTGTCGCGCGAGACGAGTGGGGAGTACGCAGTCAAAGAGATCAATGCCGCGCGCCACTCCCTCTACTAAATCTTCCGGACTTCCCACACCCATTAGGTAGCGTAATTTATTGTCTGGGAGGTGGGGATGTACTACCTCGAGCGTGCGGTACATATCCTCTTTGCTTTCACCAACGCTTAGCCCTCCAATGGCAATTCCCGGGAGATTTAAATCAGCCATGAATTTGGCTGATTCCTCCCGTAAATCGTCATAAACAACTCCTTGAATAATTGGGAAAAGCGCTTGTTTGGTTTCGCGGTTTACTTGTAGTTTTTCGTGTTCTTTTTTACAGCGAGCAGCCCAGGCATGAGTGCGTTCCATGGCGTCTTTGGCATAGCTGTGATTGGAATCGCCAGCTGCGCATTCATCAAAAGCCATAATTATATCGGCACCTAATTTTTCTTGAATTTGGATTGCTTTTTCAGGAGTGAAATAGTGTTTGTCGCCATTTAGATGTGAATGAAATTCAACTCCATTATCATCGATTTTTCGTTTATCGCTTAAGGAAAAAACTTGAAACCCACCAGAATCGGTTAGGAGTGGTTTGTCCCAGCCAATCCATTTGTGTAATCCACCGAATTTTTCGACCTGTTCAGCGCTAGGGCGCAAGGTGAGATGATAGGTGTTAGCTAGGATAATTTCAGCGCCTAAATCCTCAACATCGCGCATTTCAAGGGTTTTGACACCTCCTTTGGTTCCACAGGCCATAAAATTAGGAGTTTCAAAAGAGCCATGCGGAGTTGAGTAAGATCCAGCACGAGCCAGTCCATCAGATTTTTTTAGTGTAAATTCAAACATTTTTAGTTTGTACGCGCGCACAAATTCCGTAAATAATGGTCTGCAATTACGAGCCAAGCCATAGCCTCTACAACAGGTACAGCACGGGGGGCAAGGCAAGGGTCGTGGCGACCATCTATTTTAACTGAGGCGGTTGGTTTTAGGGCGACGCGTAGGGTTATTGGTTTTCCATTGGTGATTCCACCGTAAATGCCGGTTTCAATTTCATTATTTTCAGATCCTTTTAGGTTTGCAACATCAAATCCAGCTCCGTATTCAAATCCAAGAACAGCGTTAATTCCGAGCATGGCTTTGGCTAAATCGGCTTTGAATTTATCAAAAACAGGCTCGCCGAGTCCTACTGGACAGTTTTCGATTTGAGCCTCAATAGTGGCACCGAGTGAATCACCAGCTTCTTTGGCAGCTAGAATAGCTGTTTCCATTTGCTTGGCAGTTTCGAGGTTGGCGGCACGTACTGTGTTTTGCTCAATTACCGTCAGATCTGGGTCAGAGTAGGTAAGATCTCCAATTTGTTTGGTATAGGCTGTTATTTTAACTTTAGGGAGGATTTTCTTGGCAATGGCAGCGCTAGCAACCCGCATAGCGGTTTCGCGGGCCGAAGATCGTCCGCCGCCACGGTGATCGCGGTGTCCGTATTTTAGTTCGTAGGTTTCGTCAGCATGTCCTTTTCGAAATTCGTTTTTAATTTTTTCGTAATCTGCGGAATGTTGATCGCAATTATGAATTATGAGTGAAATAGGAGTGCCTGTGGTTTTACCTTCAAAAACTCCGGATAGGATTTCTACTTTATCAGCTTCATCGCGGCTTGTTGTTACGGCGCTTTGTCCCGGTCGACGTCGATCTAAGTCTGGTTGAATGTCAAATTCAGATAGTTCTAGTCCGGCTGGGACACCATCAATAACCGCGCCGATAGCTTTCCCGTGGGATTCACCCCAGGTAGTAACGCGGAATATTTGTCCGAAAGTGTTTCCCGGCATAATAAGAAAAATTAAGCTTCTTCTTTTTCTTCAGCTTCAGCTTCCTCGGCAGGAGCTTCAGCTTCCTCAGCAGGAGCTTCAGCTTCTTCAGCAGGAGCTTCAGCTTCCTCAGTAGGAGCTTCGGCAGTTTCTTCTGTCTCAGCTTCAGCTTCTTCAGTTGGTTCATCCTTGGCTTCGTCCTTAGCAGGAGCCTCTTCAGTTTCTTCTGTCTCAGCTTCAGCTTCTTCAGTTGGTTCATCCTTGGCTTCGTCCTCGGCAGGAGCCTCTTCAGCTTCCGCCTCAGATTTTTCTGGTTCACTATCTTCGGCTTCTTCTTCTGAAGCGCTCGCTTCGCTCTCGCTGGCGTTTAATCCACGATAGCTTTCACGTTTTTTCTTAAGTTTTTCCTGTAGTTTTGCTTCTTCAGCGTCTTCTTTGTCACGCTCTTTTTGTAGTTCTTCATTGATTTTGTCTTCAACAGAGTTTACAGATTTTTTCTTAGGTCCGCGAGCTTGAATTTCAGCTTGTTTAGCTTCGGCAGCCTTGCGTGCTGCTTCGAATTTCTCAATGCGTCCAGCAGTGTCTACAGTTTTCTTTTTACCAGTGTAAAAAGGGTGACATTTGGAACAGAGCTCAGTGGAATAAGATTCTTTAGTTGAGCCAACAGTGATGACGTTTCCACAAGTACAAGTGATAGTGGCGCCGTCGTGGTAAGTTGGATGAATTCCAGTTTTCATGATTTAGAACGTGATTTAGAAGATTTTTTAGTCGATTGCTTCTTATCAGAAGCGGAGGAAGTATATTTCATTAGAATCAGGATTGCAAGCGCAAATAACAGGATAAATCCGATTGTCAAACCAAGTACTCTGGCTAGTTTGTTTTGAGTAAGGTTTAAAACTAGTTCTCGAAACTCTCCGTTTTCATCGAAAACTTGCAAAACAGAGGGGAGCAACATATCTGATGAAATGGTAGTGCGATACTCAGCTTCTTCGCCAAGTAAGCGCCCATCTTTGGTAAACCAACGGAAAATCATTTTACTAGAGTCACCGTCAGGGTCATAAGAATTAGCAGCACTTAAAACAATTATTTGATCGCCAGTATCAGGGTCAGTGGCTTGATATTCTTCATATTCAATAACTGGGCCATGATTTTCGGGATATTCATCTTGAGTGTCTAATAAGTCATCGTTGTCATCATTGGGGTCAGCGTTGTTACCAACACCATCGGAGTCTGAGTCTACCCATTCGGTTTCATCTACTGGGAAAGAATCTTGTCCATCATTATAGCCGTCACCGTCTGTGTCTGGGTTTTGGGGGTCAGTGGTGGTGGTGTTGGAGTTGGTGTTGGTGTCTCCAGTTTCTCCTTCTGTGGAAGATAAGAAAATTCCTTGTTCTTCGTCATCTGTTAAGCCGTCATTATCATCATCATTGTCAGCGTTGTTTCCTTGGCCGTCACCGTCTGTGTCAGTAGTTTCGGTAGGGTCTAGAGGCAAATCGTCTTCTTCGTCATTAGTGCCATCATTGTCATCATCATCGTCAGAGTTGTCACCAACGCCATCACCGTCAGTATCAGTGGTTTCAGTGTCATCAAGTGGGAAATCATCTTCTTCATCAGGGGTTCCATCATTGTCATCATCTGGGTCTTGGGAATTGCCAACACCGTCACCGTCATAGTCGTAATCAATAGTTTTAGTAAAAGAAGTGGAATTGTTGTCAGTGTTATCATTCGTGTCATCCCAGGGGTAAATTGTGACATTAACCTCATAAGTGCCAGCCGTAGGTGTCCAATCAACAAAAACTGTGTCAGTGTTTTCACTTAGAGCAGAAACTGCCTGATCAGTCCCAATTTGTTCTCCTGTGGTTAAATTCAAAAATCGAACCGACCCTAATTGGTCACGATCGCTAGAATTATGGATCGTGGCGTAAATGCGCACGGTTTGATTATGGACAATGGAGGTGTCGGAAAGGGAAATCGTGCTTTCTGATAGCCAAAGATCGGAAGCTTGCACTAAGGGAGCCCCTATAACTAGGAGAGAGAGGGCAATGACCCAGATACATGCTCTTGAGGAAAGACGCATATTAAGGGACGTTAAATTAATGAGGGTTG
>CAXCBS010000002.1:0-27361 GCA_963980845.1 uncultured Candidatus Peregrinibacteria bacterium
AACCTCGCCACTAATTATTCCTCCGTGGTCTTCAATTTTTTCCGGTGCAAAATATTTTACATCTCCTACCACCTGCGAATCATTTAGCATGATGAGTTTTTCTGTTACCCGAACATCTACATCACCATTCACCGTTCCTCCTAAAACTAGTCGCCCCAGAATCCCTCGCACACTTTTATTAACTGTTCCGTACAGGTTAGTTCGACCAGATAATGAAATCACATCACCAGCCACTTCGGCGTCTTGTTGTAAGTCCAGAGTTCCACCAATCAAAATCACATCTCCTCCCACATTCCGGTTCAAGGTCAGCGAACCACCAATCACACGCACATCATCTAGGATCTCTTCATTCAAAAGCACACTGCCGCCTGCAATAAACAAGTCTCCATTCACAATTCCATTCACAGTAATGTCACCACCCGCGATAAACAAATCACCATCAATGTCCTGTTGAACAGTTACGTTTCCACCGGCAATGTACACATCTTCGGTTACATATTCATCAAAAAACAGCTCTTCACTAGAGTCGAGGATTAAGGCTTGTGCTGCGGCCCCAAACAGGAGCGAACCAAACAGTGCCAGGCTAAAAATAGAGGTAAGTTTGCGGAGGGTCATAAAAAGGAGGGTTAAAGTGATCTCTAACAGAATGGACTATTTTAAAAAAGATGTCAAAACCCCTTGTCAAAAAAGGTCTTAGATGATATAATAATATGAAAACAAACATTTAACTCCAAACAAATGGAAAAACTCAACTCCCTACACCTCTCCTTTGAGGAGAACTCTCGCCTAATTTATTACGGCGAAGCTGGCGGCGATGGTGCCGTTATAGAATCCGCAGATTATGGGTCTGACGGTGACACCGACTATGACGAAGGTCTTTGTGCCTGTCCAGAAGTCGATGATCTAGTTCGGCAAATTGAAGATCATGAAGAGCGTATTCAACAGCTCGAAGATCAAACCATAGGTGATCTTCTCGAACGCAGTGCCGATGGTGCTGTTGATTGGGCTCAAGATCAATATGAGGACGCTCGCGATACTATAGCCGAATTTACTGGTGGCGTAATTGATGGTGCCAACGAATTTGTTGATGAACAAACTGAAGCTTTGGTTGCAGAATTTCAAGAAGTTAAACAAGAATTAGCTCGATTAAAACTCGAATATCAACAAAAAGCTCGTGATGTGGCAGTTTTAGTTAATGATGGTTTCCAAGATATTTTAGAATCCGGAATAGCTACAGTAGAAGAGTTGCAAGACCTTGGTTCCGCCGGAATTGACCTGCTTATGGAGGCGGCTGAAAAAGCTCAAGAGTTTGGAACTGGGATTCCTAAAAAATTACAAGAAGCAATTATCCAAAAAGGTCAGGAAATTGCTACGTGGAGTGGAGAACAAGTAGTTCATTACTTAGGACTTTTAAAAGATATCGGTGAAAACGCTCAAGAAGCTTTAGATACATTTGCTGAAGAATGTACTGATTGGACACAAGAAACTGTTCAAGCCGTTCTTGATAAATGTCAGGAATTAGGGTTAGAAGCAGAAAGATTTGCAATCAAAACAATTCAAGCCATGCAAGAAGAGGGTCTCAAAATTGCTGGTCCTTTTCTACCAATGTTTGGCCCTGAGTTTTATATTGCTCTGGCCAAGGAAGCTAAACAGTGGAGCGCCGAACAACTTAGCAATGGACTTGAACAAGTTCGTGGTCTTGGTCGCAAAGCCGAGGCTTTTGTTGAGGTAGCAATTGATCGCGTTGACGAGATTGTTGACTCTGGAATGGACAAAGCTCTAGGGTTGTACGAAGCAGCTGTAGACTTAGGACAAGACGCCCAAAAAGTGGCCGAAGGCATTGTAAAAGATGTTGAAAACTGGGGAGAAGGCGTTGCCTTGCAGGTTTCTGAATTTATTGAAGAAAAAGGAGAAGAGGCCAAAGTGTTGGTCGAAACTCTTGTTCAAAAAGGTGCCGAAATAGCAAAACTTGCCTTAATTGTTCCGGTCTTACCATTTATTGTTTTGGCTGGAGCTGTTGCCCTCGGAATAGAGGTTAAGGATTATATGGGTGAATTAGCTGGCCAAGCTCAGGAATGGGGGGAAGAACAATGGTCCGCTGCTATTGACTCTATCCAGGAGCTAGGCGATGACGCCAAAGTTTTTGTAGAAAATCTAATTGAACAAGGTGCTGAGTTAGTTAGTATTGCTGGTGCTCAGGCCATCGCTCTTTATGAAGAGGCGGTTGATATGGGGCTTGGTGCCAAAGATGCAACTGAGAGATTTATCGTTGCTCAAGTAGACCGTATCGAAACTTGGGGAGAAGAAACAATTGCTGCTGCTATTGATCTTGTACAAGAAAAAGGAGCAGAGGTAAAAGTTTTAGCCCAGGCTTTAGCCGCCAAAGGTGAACAGCTTATGGATGCTGGAGTAGATAAAGCCCTCGCATTTATTGATACTGCTATTGGTATAGGAGTAGAAGTTGGTGAAATGGCTGAAGCTGTTGTTAAAGATATTGATAGCTGGTCAGATGCTCAAATTCAACGTTTAGCTGAAATTATTGAAAGCGGAAAAGGAAAAGTTCGTGAAATAGCTCAAGCTGTTGAACAAAAAGCCGAACAAGTAGTCGCTGCCAGTAAAGAAGGCGCCTTACTAATGATCGGTGCACTTGTAGCCGCTGGAATTGAGGCTGAACGAATGATAGTGGCTCTAGTAGATTCTATTGATACTTGGGGTGAAGAAACCTACGAAGCTGTGGCCGTCTTTATTAAAGAAAAAACAGCTCAAGGAAAAGCTCTAGCTAAAGCCTTAGAAACAAAAGCCGAAGACTTGGCTAAAGCTGGTATCGACAAAGCTCTCTGGGCTATTGATACTGCCATTGGTGCTGGTTTAGAAGCCCAGGCTTATGTTGATGCTCTTATTGAATCTGGTAAGGAATGGACTGGAGAACAGGTCGAACAAGCGGTCGCAATACTTAACGAGTACGGAGATAAGGCCAAAGTCTTAGCTCAAGCCCTAGAACAAACCGCTGAACAAATTGTAAAGACTGTTGGAGATGGTGCTTTACTAGTAATTGCTGCTGTTTACTTAGCTGGTGTAGAAGGCAAAAAATTAGTAGTAGCTTTTGTAGACACTGTTGAAACTTGGGGAGAAGAAACCTATGACGCTGTAGCTACAATAGTTAAAGAAAAAACCGCCCAAGGCAAAGCTCTGGCTCTGGCTTTGGGAGAAAAAGCTGGAGACTTAGCTAACGCCGGTGTGGACAAAGCTCTCTGGGCTATTGATACTGCTATCGGAGCTGGTGTAGAGGCCCAGGCTTATGTTGATGCGCTTATTGAATCTGGTAAAGAGTGGACTGGTGAACAGGTTGATAAAGCTCTTGTCATGATTGATGCGTACGGTGACAAAGCCAAGGCTCTTGCTCAACATCTAGTTGAACAAACAGAATTGCTTGTAAGATTAGGTGGTGCCAAAGCCGCCGAAGTTATTGCCAAGGCCGAAGCTGCTGGTGCTCGTGTTAAGAAAGCAACAATAGCCTTAGCTAACGCTGGTTATGACTTTACTGCAGAATTCTTAGTTGCGGCCAAGCATCATGTTATCGATGTCCCGGTTCGCTATCTTGTAGCTGTAGCTAAAGATGTTAAGAACTGGACTGGAGAGCAAGCCGAGGCTATGGCTCAATACATTGAAGATCAAGGCAATAAGTTAAAAGCTGGTTACCGAGGTCTTTATCGCGCCGCAGTCCAAAGACAACGAGAGCTACAAGCAAAAGGTGAGGACTGGCGTCATGACAACGATATTTACCTTGGTTCTGAGGATGAAGACAGGCTTCAAGGAGAGTTCAACTAAAAACTTTTATACACATTTAAACCCTTATTAAAATGGCTAAAAAATCAAACAAAGGCGGAATCAATAATGCTTACCTTGGAATTCTAAAAGAATTTGAAGGCAAGAAAGAAGCTGTCCTTAAAGGTTACCTTCGAAAAATGGATAAAGTGAAAAAGCAAGGAATGAAAAAGATAGAAGCTGAAATGAGCAAAAGCGACGCTGAAGCTGCCAAAAAACTATTGGATCAGGCTTAATCAGTCTCCATCAGTATCCATCAACCACATTTGTTGGTCAGCATTAAAAACAAATGTTTGGGTATCAGTAGTTTCTTCTTCTGGATGAAAGGCTTGGAAAGTCAGATCATAGCCATTAGATAAGGGTTCTCTTGTGAATTTCATTCGAAAGTTGGATGTTACCATGGTCGGCTCCTCAGTTCTGTCAGAATAAACCTCATTTGACCACCAAACCGGTACTTCGCCAGGAAGGGCAAGATGATTTTCATCAACGTAATAAACCACTACAGCGGGAGCATCATCAGAAACATCCGGCACAAAAAAAACATTGGTTTCTTTTGGTGGTTCAAAAATCTTACACGAGGTTAAAAACGCGGCGACATCTTTCTTTTTTTCTGGGGAAGCATGCGCCAGTATATAGAGCGGAATATGCGTTAAATCAGGGCGTTTTTTAGGGGTTTTAGTGGGTTGCAGTAGGTTAAACGGAAGCTGTGGGTCAATTTCAGCAATCCGGTCCCAAAAAGCTTGTAAAACCTCATATTGCAGTAAATCAGCATCAGGAACGTCTTGTCCCATGGATAAGTTGCCATCTTCTGGGAAAACTCCGCTCAAAGTAAACAAATAATCAGGCTCAACTAAATAAGTTCTATAGCCTGGTTCAGGATTAGCTAGGGCGTGTACCGGACCTTCTATTAAAAAATTGGGTAGTTTATTTACTTCGTCAGTTTGCCACAGAGCATGGATAAATTCGTGTTTTATGGTTGGTTCATCCGCATTTGCTGCAAAAAATATATATTGAGTATCGCCATCCCGATCAGGCGTAATTGCTTTGGTCTGAATATCTTTTGGACCTTCACCTTCTTCTCCAAAAACCAAGATCAGTTTTTTTACATCTTCTATCATTGGAAGCGGCATATAACTCATCATTTCTTGTAAAATTTCCTTGGCCAGCCGAACTTTTTCTAGATTTGCAGCATCAGCCAAGGTTATTAGATTGATTTTACCCAACTTGGAGATAGAAATCTCCTCTTTATCTGGAGTGTAGTCCCAAATCCATAACATTGTAGAAGACACTTCCTCCTTAAATATCGGGTGTAAATCGCGTGTGCGCAGAGATGTTATAGCTTCTCCACAACCATTAGCCGCCAGGCTTAATAAAATCGCAGCACTAACTGCTCCAACTGCAGTCCGAACAGTATTGCGTGGAAGTTTAAAAACCTCTTGTTGGGGAGCATCGGGAGTTTTATCAGAATCTTCCCCCAGCGGTTTATTTGGGCCTCGAAAGGACATGCAAACATTTTAAAGGCGTTAACAATAACAATAAACACCATAAATGTCAAGTCTATTGCTCCTGTAAAACCGCCACATTCTCAATGTGATAAGTGTGTGGGAACATGTCCACTGGTTGCACATATTCTAACTTATAACCGTTTTCAGTGAGAATTTTTGCGTCACGAGTGAGCGTTGCTGGATTACAAGAAACATAAACAATCCGCTTGGCCCCGAGCGCGGCTACTTGTTCTGGGATATCACCTTGAAGTCCGGCTCGAGGGGGATCCACAATAATCACGTCTGGATCCGGCAACTCCAACTCTTTAAGCGATTTACCTGTATCTCCTACAAAAAACTCTGCGTTTTTAATGTTGTTGCGTTCCGCATTTTCGCGCGCGTTTTGGATCGCGTTTTTATTGATTTCAATACCAATGATTTTAGCTGCTTTTTGTGCGCAAAACAGTCCAATTGTCCCAGTCCCACAATAAAGGTCAAAAACCGTCTCCCCATCTGTTAAGTTAGCTGCTTTGAGCGTTTCACTATAGAGTTTTTCAGCTTGCATTGTATTGGTTTGGAAAAAAGCATCTGGTGAGATTTCAAATTCTAAATGACCAAGTCGCTCATAAATCACGTCGCGCCCGGCTAGGGTCTTAGATTCGCGGTAAGTTGGCGTGCCCCGACGTTGCATAACCGAGGTCCAAATTAGCGATGTAATCCGTTCGTCTCCTTCAAATAGCGCTCTAAAACTATCAATACAAGGAAAAGAATTTTCACTAGTCATCAAATTTACCATGAGTTCACCAGTGTTTTTCCCCTCACGGATAACCAAGTTTCTAAGTAGCCCATCTTGATGATGATTATCAAAAACTTCTAAGCCCTCTTTGTTAGCCCAGTCTCGCACTTTTTCAATAATTTCAGATGCAATTGGCGAACATAAATAGCATTTTCTAAGATTAAAAACGTCATAACGCCTTTTGGGTAAATGCATCCCGAGCATTACTTTCTTTTTATCCATTCCAAAACTAAATTCCATCTTGTTCCGATAGTGCCACTGATCATCACAACCTAAGATCTCACGCACTTCATCTCCAGAAAATCCTCCTAAATGCTGCAAAGTTTCACGCACTTGTTCTTCTTTGAATTTCAACTGATTTTCATATGATAAAAACTGCCAGGTACATCCTCCACACTCCTGAAAATGTGGACATTTTGGGTCTATTCTCAAATCCGACGCTTCCACTACATTTACAAGTCGCGCCTCCAGTCTTTTGGGCTTAATTTTCGTAAGAGAAGCCTCTACCGTATCACCCGGGACAACATTATCAATAAAACAAACTCGTCCTTCCCATTTGCCAATTCCCTGGCCTCCAAAAGCCAGTTTCTCGATCTTTAATGTGATGATTTCTCCTTTTTTAAGTTGCATACGATAGGTTAAGGCCTCTAAGATGAGCGCATGAAGATTACCATTATTCAGGTCGGGAAAACAAAGGAATCGTCTTATCAAGAAATTGAACAGGAATTTTTAAAGCGTCTTGGCCCGTATTGCGACCTCCAAACAATCATCATCAAGACCTCGGATATTGCGACTGAAAATATCCAAATTCAGCAAAAAATCCCCCAAGGTCAAATTGTTGTGGCCTTAGATGGCCGCGGCGCTCAATTCACCTCCGAGGAGTTCGCCACAAAGCTTGAAAAATGGCGCGATCTCGAAGGTGGGAAAATCACTTTTATTATTGGCGGCCCGCACGGCCTTACCCCGGAAACACTAGAGCGGGTTAACGTGAAACTTTCGTTTTCCAAAATGACCTTCACTCACCAAATGGTTCGTCTTTTTCTTCTCGAACAAATCTACCGCGGGTTCATGATTTTGGCTGGGAAAAGTTATCATTATTAAGCTATGCAAAAACTCCTCCACATTGGCTTATCCGCTTTCTTTCTCCTGGCTATTACCCTGGCTGGGGATGGTTTTATCCAAGCCTGGGCTAAGTTGCCAGCTGCCGCTCTGGAGCTGCGCGATCAGTTTACCGCTGATTCTAAGATTCGTGATTATCAGCCAATTGAAATTGTAGCTTTTGGGGATTTGATGCTTGGTCGTTATGTGTGGACGCTTATGCAGCAGAACGGGCACGATTATCCGCTTGAGTTTTTTCCGGAATTACTCGAAGAAATGAATCCAAATCCAGATTTTTTAATGGCTAATCTCGAGGGGCCGATTTCTGAGGCTAATTATATAAATCCGGGCACGGCCATGGTTTTTAATTTTCGTCCCGAAGTTATTGAAACTCTTCAAAAATACGGTTTTAACCTCCTCGGACTAGCCAATAACCACGCTTACGATATGGGTCAGTATGGAGTGGATCAAACACGCACTCGGCTCGCCGAAGACGGGATTCATTATTTTGGTGATGCGCAGCAAATCCGCACTGAAACCACCTGGGTCACCACGATCCATGACACTTCGCTCGCTTTTGTTGGATTTAACGATACAGTCCAAGATTATCTTGACTACAGTGCGGCCAACAACCTTATCACCGAACTCGAATCAGAAGCAGATTTCACTATTGTTTCCATTCATTGGGGGAGTGAATACCGCGAAACACCAACCGAAGATCAGATTCAGCAAGCCCATGATTTTATTGATGCCGGGGCTGACGTAATCCTCGGCCACCATCCACATGTTATTGAGGATTACGAATGGTACGACGGAAAACCCATCTATTATTCACTTGGGAATTTTGTTTTTGATCAGTATTTTCAGGCTAATGTCCAGGAGGGGTTAGGAGTTACGCTTACTCTTCAAAAATTCCCGGACGGCACCAAAACCATCCAAACAAAAGAAACTGTTTTTGATATCATCTCATCTCAAGTTAAGCTACGTTAGGGTTGACAAAATCGTAAAATAGCCTTAGGATTCCATCCTTTAAATAAAAAAAGTATGGAAATGAAAACTGCCCGAATGGTTTCTTTGGGGCTCTCACTCGGTGTAGCCGGCTGTGATTCAACCGAGGCCCGCCCAGTTCAAAACACATCCACACCCAAAATGGCTACTTGCATTGCGCCGGATGGAGATCGATCAGAAGTCCATTGTTGGGACGAAAGTAGCGGAGGATATATGTCAGTTACTTTTGGTGCAGATAACAATCTTGCCATTCATACGCAAACTATTGCCAAGGCTCCAATTCAAGCACTCGACTTAAACATTGTCCCCACTCGTGATGGATTAAGAGCGTGGATGGATTCCACTTCTATTCCGGCGCCACACCAAGTAGATTTAAATGTCACTGAAAATGGCCAAATTAGAGATGAACAGCAGTTTGGAGTTCCCAAAATAACTCCAGCCACCGGTGAGTGTCAGTTTTCTGGTCAAAACGCACCAGTTATCGAAGTAACTTGCCCCGTTGATGGCGATTCAGAAGGAATGAAAGCCTTGGTTTTTGCTAGTTCACTTGGAGTAGAGGTAGAAACTAGCGTGGCCCGTCAAGCGGCCCGATTATCTTTTACTAGATTAATGAGCGACATTGGCGGTGAGCCAGTTTTTATCCTTTCAACGCATCAAGATCTAAGCGATGCCGAATATCTGGATGTAATAACTCCCCGCATTATTCAAGATGCAGACACTGTTTCCAAGCTGGCCAAAAAGGATGGGAGCCGAACCGCTCAAGTAAACCCTTAGTTAGTTAAGAGTTGTTTTAAGGTTAAAATCGTGGTATAATAACCTAATGTAGAATTAGTAATTTGAATAAACCCTCCTATACATGAAAGTAACCTTTCACGGTGCTGCACACGGCGTAACCGGATCTAAACATCTTCTCGAGGTTAATGGGAAGAAGATTTTGCTAGATTGCGGTATGTTTCAAGGTAAACGAAAAGAGTCCAAAGAACGCAACGCAGATTTTCCATTTGATCCTAAAGACATCGACGCCCTTATCTTGTCACACGCTCATATTGACCACAGCGGGAAAATTCCTCGCCTAGTAAAAATGGGTTATGATGGCCCGATTTACACCACTTTTGCTACCAAAGATTTTTGTAACTACATGCTACTTGATTCCGCTTATATTCAGGAGCGTGAAGCCGCGTACATTAATAAGAAAAAACGCAAAAAAGGCGAGCCAATGGTGGAGCCTGACTACACACAAGAAGATGTGATTGATGCCCTGCATTTATTTCATGGAGTGCCGTACAAACGGGCACAACAGATTTTCCCAGGTATCAAAGTAACGCTTTTCGAAGCTGGTCATATTCTTGGTTCAGCTGTGGTTTTTCTAGAAATTGATGATGAAGAAGATGGGAAGCATAAAACACTGCTATTTACCGGTGACTTAGGTCGTCGCAATTTACCAATTTTACGCGATCCATATCAAGTTACTGAGGCGGATTATTTAATAAGTGAATGTACTTATGGTAACCGTTACCACGAAGCTATTACCGACATTGATAACAAGGTAGCGGACATTGTAACCCGCACTATTGAGCGTGGTGGTAAATTAATTATTCCCGCTTTTTCACTTGGACGAACTCAAGAAATTGTTTACACCCTGCATCATTTATTTGACCAGAATCGCATTCCACATGATTTGCCAATTATTGTAGATAGCCCACTTTCTGGTAACGTAACCGAAGTTTTCAAGGCTCATGTCATGGATTTTGATGAAGAAGCTCGTAATGAATTTTTACGAAATCAAGAAAACCCATTTGGTTTTGGAAGACTGCACTACACTCGCAATGTCGAGGAATCAAAAGCACTTAATGACAGTCGCGTTCCTATGATTATTATTTCTGCTTCTGGAATGTGTGAGCACGGACGAATTGTTCATCACTTAAAAAACAATATTGAAAATCCTAGAAACGGCGTACTAATTGTTGGTTACATGGCTCAGCACACGCTTGGCCGCAAATTGATCGAAGGCCAGCGTGAGGTAAATATTTTTGGAGAACCACATCAAGTTCGCGCCGAAATCAACGTTGTAGACGCTTTCTCAGCGCACGCTGACCGTAGCGACCTTCTTGACTATATTCTCAAGGTTAAAAACGTTAAGCAAACATTCTTAGTTCACGGTGAAGAGGAGCAAGCCAATGCTCTCCGCGACGCGCTCGAAGAAAACGGTCTTAAAAATATTGAATACCCATTTCCTGGCGACAGCTTCACCTTGTAATCTGCTAAACAGAGGCATAAGATAAGTCCATGCTGCCCTGGATAACAATTCTCATCTTTCTTGCCGTCTTTGTCCTTATTGTATTTGAAGTTTTAGACAAGGCGGTGCTAGCCATGATTGGTGCTGTTTTAATGGTAATGATTGGAGTTTTAGATTTTGAACAAGCAATTCATGCTATTGAATTTGAAACAATTATTTTACTGATGGCGATGATGCTTCTGGTAGAGGTCTCTCGTGAATCTGGAGTTTTCTCTTTTTTAACAGTAAAAATGGCTCAAAAATCTAAGGGGAATCCCTTGCTGCTGTTTTTAATGTTTTGTGGAGTAACAGCTTTTGTTTCTGCCTTTTTAGATAATGTTACAACAATTGTTCTGGTTGTTCCGATAACCATATCCCTTCTTAAAGGGATGGGCCGTGACCCCAAACCCTACATTATTGGTGAGATTATTTTCTCTAATATTGGTGGTGCCATGACTATGATTGGTGATCCACCTAATATAATTATTGGTGGTGCTACCGGGCTTTCATTTAATCAATTTATTGTTAATTTAGCGCCGCCGGTGTTGGTGTCATTAGTAATTATTGCCGGGCTTTTTATTGCCACTCATTGGAAAAAACACCTTAAGCCAATAACTGGTGATTTGAGGAAACTTTTTATGAGTCATTTACTATTGCACCAACTTAGTTATCGATTTAAAAACACGTATTTGAATGTGACTTTTATGAAAAAGTCAGTGGCAGTTTTGCTAATAACAATTGCCGGGTTTTTAACGCAGCAGTATTTAGGGTTTTCAGTTGCTTTGATAGCTTTGGCTGGAGCGGTGTTATTGCTTATAGTTTCGTCCAAAGAGTCTGATCTTCATTCTTGCCTTAGGTCTGTTGAGTGGTCCACGTTGCTGTTTTTTGCCGGATTATTTGTCATGGTTGGAGCGGTAGAGCATGTGGGATTTTTAGATATTTTAAGTGAATTTATTTTAGGCTTTTCTGGAGATAGCTATCTGTTATTACTGTTAATTATTTTATGGATTTCTGGGTTTGCTTCTATGATTTTAGACAATATCCCTTTTGTGACCTTGATGATTCCCGTGATTTTCAATATTCAAGCTGGCTTAACAGGATCTGTTGATCCTAATTTGTTATGGTGGTCTCTTTCGCTAGGCGCTTGTTTAGGAGGAAATGGGACCTTAATCGGAGCCTCCGCCAATGTGATCGGTACTGATTTAGCTAAAAAGGGGGGAGTAAATATTTCCTTTTTGCAGTTTATGAAATACGGAATACCGATTACTTTTATTAGTTTAATGATTTCTTCAGTTTATTTAGCCATACGCGTTTAATGAGTCCTATTTCTTATCAAAATCGTCTTTCTGCCTTGCTTCGTGAAATCGAAGTAGACATTGGTTCTACAAACCTTAGCCTCCTTGTGCTTAAGAGCTTTGCCGAAGCAGTTAGCAGTTTAAAAGGGCGCGACCATCACCAGTTTTTTCAAGCTCTTCTCGACTTAACCGATAACATTAACAGCACCGAGCCTAAGTTCGCCATCATTATCGATAGTTTTCACGAAATCTTAAAACTTGCCTACAGCGAAGAACTCCACCACCTCGACGAAAAATTCCCGCTCCGCAAACAAAAATTCCTGGAAAAACTTAGCGACCTAATCCGCGAAGAAAAGCGCGAAGAAAAAGAGCTTATTAAAAACGCCATGGAACTCGACGTTGAAGGCAAGGAAATTTTAATCCATGACAACAGCCGCACCGTTAGCCGCGTACTCAAAGCATTTAAAAAAGCTGGTAAACATTTTCGCGTTATTATCGCTGAACAAGATCCAGAAAAAACCGGCCCGATTATTGAAAACCTGCATAAAAGCCGTATCCCTTTTCGTGTGGTTCCGGCCTATATGATTGCTCATGTTGAGGAGCATGTTGATATGATTTTCTTAGGCGGTCTCACCTTAAAAAGCACTATGAATTTTGTGATGGACCCGGGCACTAACGGCCTGGTTTCTCAATTCCATCTCATGAAAAAACCAATATATGTTTTTATGGTGACCGGAAAATTTAGTCTGTGGCACGCTAAAAAACGCACCCAAGTTTTTACTCATGTTGATCAACGAAAACACTATTGTAAGCCTATTAATTTTGAACGTATTAAATTTTCTCACGATCGCGTTCCAGCCAAATTCATGAAACGCATTGTAAATGAAAAGGGGGTTATGACCCCCAACCAAGTTGAAAAACTTTTCAAACAAAAACTAAAAGAACGTGTAAAAAGTGATGAGAAGTTTAGAAAACAATTAACCGAATTTTAATATGAGACGGAGAGGTTCCAAGGGGGTGGAACGTCGTCCAAGAGTCAAGAGAAAGCTAAGCCTTATCGGTGACACACCGGATAAAGCTTTGCGAAGCATTGAACGTCGAATTAGACAGAGGGCCGAAGAAAGAGTTTTTGATAAACAGGGATTTTTAGAGTTAATAACCCGGGCCGAAGATCATTTTGAATTAACTCCTAGTAAATCTCCTCGCTTAGCGGCTTGGATTAGAAGGCTCCGAGCACAAGCCAAAGAAGCCGAGGAAACTTCGAATCAGGTCGCAAGGGATGCCAGAGCTTTGAATGCAGCAGACGATGTTTTAGGGAGGGTAATAGAGTGCTACACGATTATAAATGTCGATGAATTTAGGGCGCGGCGGCAAAAATTATTAAGGTTTTCAAATATTTTTGAGGCCAAGGTTTATTTTAAAGATGCTCAAAATCCTACCCACCTGGAGTTGATTGAAAGAATCAAAGAAATACAGCGACGTTGGGCTTTAGTAGAAGAAAAAAATTCCGTCCTAGATTAATTATTAATCCAGCAGGTTGGTGCAAGTTTCAGCGATTTTTTGTGGTGAGATTCCCGCCAGGTCATATAGCTCAGTGTGTTTTCCAGAAAGCTGATATTCCTCGACACCAAGGGTTTTAAATTCATCCACTTTAATTCCATGCTCTTTTAAATACAGTGCCACCTGCCCGCCAAGACCAGAGTAAGTATTGTGATCTTCTACAGTGATTACTCGGCTAGTTTTTTCAATCGAATCAAGCAGGGTTTGGTCATATTGTTGGATAGAACTAGCAGCCACAATTTCTACTGAAATATTCGGGCGAAGTTCAGCCAGAATTTCCCGCGCCTTGAGCGCCTCATTTACCATTGATCCAATCGCTACAATTGTTAGGTCTTCTCCTTCACGGATTACGTCACAGCGACCATATTTATATTGATAATCAGCGTCATAAAAAACTGAGCCATTCTCTTTTAGAATTACGGGCATTTTGTGGCGTCCCATGCGAACGTAAAAATTCCCATAGTGCGAAGCTACATACCGAATCATGCGATCAGTTTGGTTAGCATCACAAGGTTCTACCGGCATGGTGTTAAACATTCCAAGGAAAGAACCAGCATCATCAATTGCCTGGTGAGTAGGGCCGTCTTCACCAACAGAAAGTCCGCAGTGCGTGGCCACCATTTTCACATTAGCGCGGTTAATGTCATTAACGCGAGCTTGGTCTTTGGCACGACTGCCCATAAAAGCAGCAAAGGTTGAACAAAACGGCACAAACCCATTTAAACTCAAACCTCCAGCCAGAGACACCATATGTTGCTCGGCAATACCACATTCAAAATGTTGTTTTGGTAGCTCTTGTTTTACAAACTTAGTCATTACTGAACTCCCCAAATCTGCTGTTAAAGCTAAAACATTGGGATTGTGTTTAGCCAGATCAAGCAGTGCTTTTCCGTATGCTCCACGACAATCACTTACTGTGCCAGATTCATACACAACCGGCTCTCCAAGATTGAGCGGCATTTCGGTTAAATTCTCATAGAAAATCGGATCATTTGGCTGCCATTTAACCTCCAACTGTTCAAGCGCATCTTTTTCTTCGGGGGTCAAAGTTAAGGCTTCAAGTGACTCAGCACTGTCCTCGGCCTTAGGCGCCTTGCCATGCCAAGTCGGAATATTGGCCGCACCATCTGGCTCCATCATTTTTACGCCCTTGCCCATAATAGTATGACCAAGGATCACCACTGGTTTCCAGGTTACTTTTTGCGCTTCACTTAGGGCGTCCCACATTGCGGCTGGGTCATGTCCATCCACTTCAATCACGTGCCAGTGTCCAGCTTCAAAAACTTTTTTAATATCAATGTTAAGAGTTTCTTCGATACTCGCTGTGAGTTGCACTTTGTTGTAATCCACAAACAAAATAAAATTATCCAAGTTATGGTGCCGTGCAAAATGAATCATCTCGTGCACCTGTCCTTCTTGCGTTTCGCCATCACCCATCATGGCATAACATTTGCGATCAGAGTTTTGCAGTTTTTCCGCAATGGCAAATCCATTAGCCGCGGAAACACCAACTCCAAGTGGCCCAGTGCCAAGTAGCACTCCTGGGATATGACGCGTAATGTGCCCTTCCCAAATAGTCCCGACTTTGCGGAAATTTGTAACCACATCCTCCTTATCAATGTATCCAAGCTCAGCCAAAACACTATAAACAGCCGGTGAAATATGCCCGTGCGAAACTATTACTGGATCGCCATTTTGACTAACCACAAACGCGTATAAAAGCGCTAAATAATCAAGCGAAGAAAGCGAACCTCCTGGATGTCCAGAAGCTGCATTTTGCGTCATTTCAAGAATGCTTTTGCGGCAGGATTTTGCAAAAACGCGCATAAATTCAACCTGTTCAGAGGTGAGTTTTTCGCCAAATTTAGGGATCGTCATTGGGAAAGAAGTTTAAGAGTGATTTGTTTAGATAATTCGACTCCAGGTTGGTCGAAAGCATTAATTTCAAAGAATTCTCCGAGAAAAGCAGTCATAGCCTCAAACAACATAAACAGCGCTCCCAGAGTTTCCTCGTTAAGACGCTCTATTTTTATTGTCATATTTGGTCGGCCGTTCTCGGTAAACGACTGCACCGTGCCTTCCATTTCAGTATGTAGTAGTTGTGTAAACGACAGTTCATCCATTCCTGTCGGCAAATCTATTCCCAAATCTTCCACTTTTATCATCATCAAAAATTTATCATTAGGACCTTCGTTATAGAGCTGATTTTGAGAATGTTGATCTGTTACACCAAGTGCTTCGATCGGGGTTAAGCCTTTCCCTTCTTTGCCAGTACTTTCGGCCAGTAGCTGACGCCACCATTCCACAAAAGCGCTGAGTCTCTGACAGTACGGCATCATTACCACGTTTGGTTTAGCCGCTAAAAATTGCACTGCTGCCAACTGAAAAGGCAAGTTCTCTTCAAAAGATTTATTCAAAAAAGAGTCACGCATGGTTTTTGCGCCCTTAAGTAGCGCCCTAATATCTAATCCCATGAGCGCGGCCGGCACCAATCCTACCGGAGTCAGGACCGAAAATCGGCCACCAACATTTTCTGGAATCACAAACTTAGGATTCAGGCCGGTATCTGCCCCAGAAATAAACACAAAATGATCCTCTGCATTTAGGCCCGCCTCTTCAACACAGTTTTTAAAATAAGAATATTGGGCCCGCGTTTCAATAGTCTGGCCAGATTTTGAAATCACTAAGAAAAGTGTACGTTCCAGGTTAATTTTGGCCTCGATGCTAGCAATAAAAGCCGGATCGACATTATCAACTACCCATAAATTTGGGCCATTTGACCCCAGCACGCGGTCTAAACAAAAAGCGCCAAGGGCTGAGCCTCCAATCCCCAAAACCACCACATCATCATAATCCGCGGCCGCGGCAAAAGCCTCAATCTCTTCTACTGAAATCTCATCAATAGCAGAGTAAAAACCTTGGTTGCGAGCGTGAATTTTTTCTAAATAACCAGGAATTCGGTCGGCTACAGCCTCCAAATCGACCCCAGAGTTACGAAAATCAAAGGAAATCATAAGTGAAAATTAATGCTACCCGATTGTAACCTAAAAAAGCGTTGCCGTCATGCGTAGAAATCATCAGGTTAAAGCTCCTTGATAACAGAAGCAAAATATGGTAAAATATTATGATATAAAAATAAATCTAACCACATGGCTCTCAAGGACTCCGATATTGCAAAAGCTCTCGAAGAGAAGAAACTGCTTAAGAAAGCCGAAATTCAGCGTTTCATCTCTTTTGCTCAAAACAAAAAGGTTACTCTTGAGGAAGAGTTGTTTGAGCGTGAAGCACTGCCTGACGAGACCATGGCCCAGCTTTTTTCGGAACTTTATAAAGTTCCATTTGCCAAATTAGGGGACAAAACAATTCCGGAACCACTATTGCGTATTGTGCCGTATAACATGGCTGCCAAGCAGTCGATTATTCCTTTTGACCAGGTTAAGAATGAGGTTTCAATCGCGATTAGTAATCCGCATAACTACGAGCTACTTAATTTTATTGAAAAAAAGACGGGATTTAAGGTGAAGGCTTTTTACGCCACGCCAAAAGAAATCAAAGCAGCCCTCAAAGCCTACAACAAAGATGTTAATGAAAAATTTACCAAGCTCCTAGCCGGGGCGATGAAAGATCCTACCAAAATCGAGTCGCTTCAGGATGCTGCCAAAATTCTAGATACAGTTATCTTGTTTGCTTACCAAAACGACGCCTCTGATATCCACTTAGAACCAGGCAAAGACTATCTGGTGGTGAGGTATCGTATTGACGGTATTTTGCATACTATTGCTGAATTGCCAGCCGCTATCCTTGAGCTGCTTTCCACTCGTATCAAAGTGCTAGCTAATCTTAGAACAGATGAACATCGCGCCGCCCAGGACGGGCGTATCAAGATTGATTTAGAAGGTAATGAAATCACCCTGCGTATTTCGATTGTCCCTACTTACGATGGAGAAAAAACCGTTATGCGTATTTTAAGTTCCAATCGCCAAGAGTTAAATCTCGAGGCCCTTGGTTATAACAAACACAACCTAAAAGTGATCAAGAGCAACATGCTCAAAACCAACGGTATTATTCTGATGACTGGTCCTACTGGGTCTGGTAAAACCACCACGCTTTATACCATGGTTAAGCAGCTTAATTCGCCAGAGGTAAATATTTCCACTATCGAAGATCCGATTGAGTATCGCTTAGAAGGAATCAACCAAATTCAGGTTAATAACAAGGCTGATCTTACTTTTGCAAATGGACTGCGCGCCCTACTTCGTCAAGATCCGGACATTATAATGGTCGGTGAAATTCGTGATGAAGAAACCGCTGGGATTGCTATTAACGCGGCGCTTACTGGTCACTTAGTGTTTGCTACGTTGCATACCAACGACGCCTCTTCCACCTTGCCCCGTATGTTAGAAATGGGAGTGGAAGGGTTCTTGTTATCTGCCACAGCTAAGCTTGTTATTGCTCAGCGTTTGGTCCGTCGAATTTGTGATAAATGCAAAGTCACTTTTGAACTTAAACCTAAACAATTAGAAGAATTGAAAGAAAAATATGGTCTCACCGAAGATCTTGGCGAAGTTTTAGCTAAATTCTCTGACATTAACAACTATACTGTCGCCCGAGGTGAAGGATGTGCCGCTTGTAATGATAGCGGGTTTAAAGGTCGAACCAGTATTTCTGAAGTGATCGAAGTTTCTGGCGAGGTCCAGAGCCTGATTTTAAATAATGCCATACCCACTGTTCTAGAAGATCAGGCCCGCAAAGAGGGGATGATTACTCTTTTCGAGGATGGGATGATGAAAGTTTTAGACCATGAAACAACTATCGAAGAAATTCTTCGTGTAATGCACACTTAAATATGAAAAAATTTGATTACATAGTTAGTAATGATGAAGGGGTCCGCAAAAAGGGGACCATTGCCGCGGCTACGCCAGAAGAAGCAACCGATAAATTGCGTGAGGATTTTCCGATTATTATTTCAGTAGTTGAAAAAACCAAATCACAGGTTAATTTGTTTAACGCCCCGAGTTTTTCCATGGAGGACAAAATGATGTTTACCAAGCACATGGCCACCATGGTGAAGGTAGGGATTACCATTACCGAGTCTCTGGAAATCATGGCTGATCAAACTGAAAAAAGAAATAACAAAAAAATGTACGAAAGTCTTATTGAACGTATTCGCGCTGGTCAATCTTTGGCCCAAAGTTTGCGTGAATATCCCAAGGTTTTCTCAGAGATTTTTGTAAACATGATCGAAACTGGAGAGGAGGCTGGTAACTTGGATGAAGTTATGGCTTACCTCGATGTTCAGCTAGAAAAAGAATATGATCTTCGTAAAAAAATAGTTTCTGCGTTTATTTATCCGGGGGTGATTGTGAGTGTCACTATGATGCTCATGCTTTGTATTGTGATTTTTGTAATGCCGAAAATTACAGATATTTTCTCCTCTTTTGATATGAAGCTCCCGCTTCCGACTAGAATTTTAATTACGGTTAGTTCGTTTATTACTGATAAGCCTTTGATGGCACTCGTAGTTACAATTTTGAGTGTTGTTGGGGTGATGGCTATTTTTAGGGCTAATTTCTTAAAACCTATTTGGCATCGTGTGGTGCTTTATATCCCAGTTTTTGGGAAAATATTGGTTTACGCCAATGTGGCTCGTTTCTCTAGAACCTTAAATTCATTACTGGCTTCTGGAGTCCCACTTACCGAGGCGCTAACAATTATCGAACACATGATGGGTAACCATATGTATCAAAAAGCAATTAATCTTTCTCGGGCTAAGGTAGAGCAAGGAGCGAAATTAAGTGAATCACTTGATGAGTACCGAAAAATATTCCCAGTTTTAGCCAGTCGCATGATTTATATTGGTGAAACCACGGGTAACATGGAGGTTACAACTGATCACTTAGCGCGATTATACGAGAAAAATGTAGACAATATTACTAAAAACCTTTCGGTTCTTTTGGAGCCGATTTTGCTTGTTTTTATGGGACTTTTAATTGGTGGTTTTGCCATTTCAATTATTCTCCCAATCTATCAATTACCTAATATGCTTGGAACCTAACACAATGAATAAAAAAGCCTTTTCTTACATTGAAATAATCATCGTCATCTCAGTCCTCGCAATATTTAGCGGAATGGCGCTGCTTTTTGGCCAAGCTTCACAAGTTAGAGCTGATGTTAATGCCGAAGCTGGCAATCTAGCCTCTTATCTGCGTTTAGCCCAGAGTCGAGCTATGTCAGGTGAGGGCAATTCTGATCACGGTATTCATCTTCAAGGCGACAGCTATATTGTGTTTGAAGGAAGCGTGTATACCGCCTCCGATTTAAATAACTACAAAATCAAACTCCCAAATACCATTGAAATTAGAAATATAAATTTAAACACCAGCAGTTCTGACGTTATTTTCACTCAACCCAAAGGCGAAACTCTAAACTACGGAACTTTTGAACTTTATTCATCACAAATCGACAAAAAAATACCATTTAAAATCACCTCCATTGGGTCTATCGACTATTAAATCAACGACTAACAAGAAGGCTTTCGCAATTATCGAAATTCTCATCGCTACCGCGTTGTTTGCAGTTATGTCTACTGGAGCGATTTATTTGGCTTTGGACACTATTCAGAGCGATGCCAAAACACAGCTCGACAACGAAGCGCTTCTCTATGCGCAAGAAGGACTTGAAGCAGTGCGTAACATGCGTGATCGTGATTTTCTGTCACTTACTAACGGAGATCACGGTTTAGAATTAGTGGCTGGAGAATGGCAGTTTATTGCTGCCCCCGAAGAGATTGACGGAGGTTTTTATAGCCGTACCGTTACTATAGAAGATGTTTATAGAGATGCTACCACCGGCGATATTGCTGAAACCGGTGACATTGATCTAGATATGAAAAAAATAATCTCCGAGGTGACTTGGAGCTGGAAAGCAATCCACGAACGGCCAATAACTCTTATTACCTATCTTGCTAACTGGCCAAGCGACGATTGGATTCAAACAACCTGTCCGGAATTTGATGCTGGTTATTATTTTGACACTTCAACTGTCTCGAGTGCCCCTCCACCAGTTGATAATTGTGCGCTTCAGATTGCGACAATTTTATCACCAACTACTTTCTTTTCATCTGCTAATGTTGGCAGCCACGGCAAGGATGTAGTGATAGATGGTAACTATGCTTATGTGGCGGTTTCCAAGACAAAAAAAGGTTTTGCTGTGATAGATATTAGTGATCCGGCCAACCCATCTGTTATAGCCACAAAAGACATTGGAGGCAAAGGTCGCTACATCTCTAAACAAGGCAACTATGTATATATTGGAATTGATAATTTTTGGGGAGGATTAGCTGTTGTAGATGTTAGTAATCCTAGTAATCCTGTTGTTGATTCCAGTGTATTTAGTATTTTCTCAGGGAATCAGCCCACTCCTGATGGGGACTACATGTTTATGGGAATCGAAAGATTCTTTTATAGTTTTATTTCCATAAATATTAATAATCCGACCAGCGCTTATCTTGTGGATTGGCTCAATTTGTGGACCAATGTGCGTACTGTTCATTTGGATGGTGATTATGCTTATCTGGGCGTAGATAATGATTGGCAGGGTTTTCGGGTAGTTGATGTTTCTGATCCGCAGGATGTTAGCCAAATTGCCTCCTTAGATGTAGGCGAAGAAGTTAATGCTGTTGAAATAACTGGATCTATTGCTTATGTCGGGACTGAACAGTCCAATAATTCATTACAAGTGGTAAATATTTCTGATCCTTATAATCCGGCCATTGTTACCTCAGTTGATGTGGGCGGAGAAATCGAAGATTTAGTTATGTATGGCGATACTTTGTACGCTGCGATTAATACACAAAATTCTGGTTTGGCGGTCATTGATATTTCTAACCCTCTTTATCCTGAGCTTGCCTACAACTTAGATGTTCAAGGCAAAGCCAAGGGAATCGACACTGATGGTGATTATGTTTATTTAACAATAAATACTAGTAATAAAGGACTGGTTATAATTGAAGTTGCTCAAGCCGGAGTTTCCACAAGTGGTCAGTACGTAACCAAGGTTTCTGATACTGGTTCTACTGATACTAAATATAATTTTATAGACTGGGATCACATCGAGGTCCCGGGGGCTTCACTTAAGTTTCAATTCCGAACCAGTAGCACGGAGTCCAATATTTGGACCGCTACTTGGGTTGGGCCAGACGGCACTGGTAGTACTTATTACGATACGCCGCGCACTCCAATTAAATTACACGAGGGCCGCACTGGAAGCCGTTATATGCAGGTAGAAGCATTCCTGGAATCTGACGGCGTAACCACTCCAGTTCTCGAAGATATTAGAATTAACTACAATCCATAAACCATGAAAAAACTGTTCAAGAAAAATCCGGGCACCACATTAGTAGAGATCACTCTCTACTTTGCCATCGTGGGCGCGATTTTGATGTCAGCCATGGTTTTTGCCTTAGAAATAATGAGCTTAACAGCCAGCTCCCAAAACTTTGCTGAGCTGCAAGCTAATCAAGACTTTTATGTCCAAAAAATTAGTGAAACTATTCAAGAAGCAGATAGTGTTGATTTAACTGCCAGTGTATTTGATGATCCAAATGGGATCCTCTCTCTTAAAATGCCTAGCTCTTCTGAATCACCAACCAGATTTTATTTAGTTGATAACGATGTTTACATTCAAAAAGGATCTAATTCTGAAATTCAACTTAACTCTAATACAGTTGTTTTTAATTCAATGAAATTCACACGAGTAGTAGGAGATAAAGCCCCAGATCAAGTTATTATTGATGCTGAAATGTCACCCCTGCATACCGATCTCGTTGAGATCAACCAAGATTTCAAAATTCACTTAGCCGTATCTTTACGCCGATGAAAAATATAACCTCACAACGCGGATCAATTGCCCTAATCAGCCTGCTGATTATCTCAGTAATTAGTATGGTTTTAGTGGTGGGGGCAGCGGAAACTAGCATTTCAACTTCATATCAATATTTAAACAATTCTAGTGCCAAAGTTGCCTATTATTTAGCAGAAGGATGCTTAGAAGAAGCCATTACTCGGCTTGAAGATAACAGTGATTTTACTACTACCAATATTCCGCTTACCACAGACTCTAAGTGTACGGTTAATGTTTCTGGAACTTCTATAAAAACAGTTACCATTGACGTTGAAAATTATAATTATAAACAAACTTTTGAAGCTACTCTCACTCTTACTTCAGAAGGTGTAGTTAATAACGCTGATCTTTCCGCTTGGAAAGAAGTGTAATTTAAATTAAATTTCTAATATGTTTCGTCTCCCAAAAAAAGTTGTCGGCATTGATCTCCACGATCACTCTGCGCAAGTCGTAGAGCTGAAGCAGGGGCAAACAGACATTTCACTCGAATCTTATAATCGAGTGATCTTGCCTGCTCATGTGATCCGCGACGGAGAGGTGAAGTCAGATCGTGAACAAGAGTTTAAAGGAATGGTTTTAGACTTTTTAGAAGGGTCCAACCCTAATCCAATTGAGAGCAAAAACGTGGCTATCATTTTGCCAGCCAAAAAAACTTTTGCTCATATTTTCAAAATGCCTGGGAACCTTGGTGAGCAAGAAATTAAAAAAGCGATCCCTTTTGAGGCTGAAACTATTATTCCGTTCCCAATTCAAGATGTGTATTGGGATATAACAGTACTATCTTCTACTGAGCCAACCAAGGACGATCCAGTCCCAAATATATACGTTCTTTTTGCCGCGATTCCCAAGGAAATTGCTGACACTTATGCCAGATTATTTGAATCAATGGGACTTACTCCTTATTTGTTTGGGGTAAATGTTGAAGCTTTGAAATACGTTCTCCGCGATCAAATTGAAAAAGACAAAGCAAGTTTGATTATTGATTTAGGAACGCTTTCTACAAATTATTTAATTCTTAAAAATAGTGAAATCTACCACTTTTTCAGTTCGAATGAAGGTGGGGGAGCGCTATTACAGCGACTAGCCAAGGATATTGGAATGGACCAAAACACTCTTATTACCCAGTGGCGAGAGGAAAAACTAGCCACAGATAAATTTCTCCCTAAAATTAAAGAGTTTATTCAAGAAAACTACAATGTTGCCAGTGGGATTATTGATGAAAAAGAAGCTACCGAAAGCATTGGTGAGGTTAATAATATTTACTTAACTGGTGAATTTATCAACCTTCCTCAGATTTACGAATTAGCTATAGAAACTTTTGCTGGAAAAAAAGTTGAAATTGGCGATCCTCGCTCCGGGCTTTCTATACGTTCTGACCGTTTCTTGCCAATGCATGAACAAAAGAACGAAAAATCACCGCACGCTACTTATTTTACTAGTGCGATTGGTATTGCTCTTAGAGTTTTGTTAGCCAAAGGACATGATGACGGAATTAACCTGTTGCCAGACCGCCTTAAACAAAATTTCTTAACTAAGAAAAACGCTATTATGATCACGGCGGCGACCTTAATAATGAGTTTAATTTCCCTGCTTATTGGTACTTATGTTTTTGTGCTTAACCAGACTCTTGTTTACGATCGCATGAACCTTGAAATTAAAAAATCAGCAATTGAAAAAATGATTTATGGAACTAGATACGAGGAAATACGCGACGCGATTGTTACTTTTAATGCCGAGGTGACAGCTTTAAGAGAAGTCGACTCCAGCCTGTTTTCAGTAGCTCATACTCTTGATGAAATCACAACAATGATTCCCGAAGGAGTACAAATGACATTTTTACAGTTTAATGACGCAGATCTTTATTTTGAGATGGCTGGTATTGCAGAAAACCGCGAAGCACTGCTTGATTTACAACATACTTTCGAAGAAGCCCCTTTTATTAGTGAGGTGATTGCCCCTATTTCTAATTTTGACGAAAAGGAAGAAATTTCTTTTGTCATGAAACTTAATCTTAATTTTGCTGAACTTCCCTCTTATGCCACAGACACCCATTCCTAATATAATTCAGCGTGTTTTAAATTTCTCACTTATTTTGATCTTTTTGAGTATGTTTATTGTGGTGGTTATTGGTGGCGCAACAAAAGGGATTAGAAAAGAAGTAAAAGGATTAAATGCCTTTTTGGCCGGGACAGAAACACTTCATGAAAATTTTGAAAGAAGCCTGTCCATGTACACTGATGAGCCCCGTCGAATTATTGATTATGTTTTGGATATTAGACCTGAAACAGAAATGGAATATATTGATTTCATTGGGGAAGTTGAACATATTGGCATTGACCAAGGCCTAGACTTAGATCTGGAATCAATTGGACAAACCAGTCTTTACTCTACTGAGAGTACACTTGGATATCACGTTAAATTTTTTGGAGGAGAACAGGAATTAGAAGATTTCATTCACGCTCTTGAACACATGCCGTATTACGTTCGCGTAGACTCTGTTGATTATAAAACCTTAGACCTCTTAGACGCTGATTCTCAGCCTAATATAAATCTTAAAATCTATCTTTATGTTAGAGAAACTCAATAAAAATTACTGGCCATTTTTTGTAGCAATTGGATTATTTATAGTCATTATTATAAGTAGTTTTTCTCTTTATTTAAGTTGGAACAATGATGTGGAGGCAGATTTATCAGTGGAAGTAACATTACCAATTATTGATTTAGGAGGTTATTATAACTTGTCAAAACAGTTAGATAGTGATACAAAGTAAAAGTAATATTTTTAACAACCTCCCTTATGCTAAAACTTAACCGAAAGGGTTTCACGCTTGTTGAAGTTTTGCTTGTTATTGTAATTATTGCGATTCTTGCTGGAATCGTTATTGTTGCGATTAACCCAGCTCGACAAATCGCACAAGCGAACAACACACAAAGGAGTAGTGACGTGCAGGCAGTTATGAATGCTGTTCACGAATACACGATTGATAATCGTGGCCAACTTCCAGCCGGAATTACTACTACCGCTACCGTAATGGGTAATGGGGCTAGTCAAGTAGATATTTGTAGTCTTTTAGTTCCAACCTACGTTGCTGAAATGCCTTACGATCCAACTGACGCTACTGCTAAGTACACAAGTTGTTCTGATTACGCTACCAGTTACACTATTGCTAGTGACGCTGCTGGTCGTATTACAGTTGCCGCTCCAAACGCTGAATTATCTGAAACAATCAGTATCACTAGATAAGAGAATTATTTTGTGAATTTGAAAAGCGCCTAGTTTTACTAGGCGCTTTTTTCAAACCAAGCTCGGACCCGAGAGAGCATATGTTTTTCGTAAGAGGCCAGTTGCTCTTCATTTAAAATATCTGAAGGGGCCTCAGTTTTCATGCCTTTTTCAGTTAGGACAAATGTGTTGCGCCCATTATCAGTCCATTTGATATAGCCAGCCTGAGCCAACTCATCTAATAGGATGTGATTATTTTCTATGCCATTAAGCCAGGTATAATAAGATCTATCACCAACAGCCGAATAAGGCCTGCCTTCCGGTCCTAAGCTTAAGGTCATGCGTTTAGCACTGTATAAGACTCGGGCCAATTCTGGAGTAATAACGTCAGTTTTCGTTTTCGGTAAGTCAGGGTGAGCTGGGGCAAGGCGGGAGCCAATAGCGTCAGCCATAAAATGAATTAGTTTTTATTTAAGGACCTAATTTTAGGGCGAGTTTTCCTGTCTGTAAAGCAAAAAACTGTGGTATAAAAAAGGGGGCACAATTAATTTATGGAAAATATGTTTATTAATGAGATCTCTCCAGTTTTGTTTGAACTTGGACCGCTAAGTTTAAGGTGGTACGGACTGTTTTTTGCTCTGGGATTAATGGCTGCTTATTTATTGGTCCGTCACTTATTTAAAAAAAAGGGACATAATCCAGAAATTGCAGATAGCGTAATTTTTTATCTGGTAATTGGAATAATTGTTGGTGCCCGGTTAGGGCATGTTCTCTTCTATCATCCCGCCACCTATTTAAGTGACCCGCTAGCAGTTTTTTATGTTTGGAAAGGAGGGCTTTCTAGTCATGGCGGTGCTCTTGGCGCTCTCATTGCTTATCTCATTTGGCTCCGCGTTCACAAAACATCCTTCACCAAACATTTAAACGAACTTATTCTCGGTGCGCCAATTGTGGCTTTTAGTGTCCGAATGGGGAATTTTTTTAATTCAGAAATTATTGGCACCCCAACTAATTCCGAGTGGGGAGTGGTCTTTGCCCGTTTAGGAGAGGATTTCCCCCGCCACCCAGCTCAACTTTACGAAGCCGCGCTCAACGCCGCTTTATTTATATTTCTCTACTTAGCTTATCGCGCGCGCGGCCCCCGCCGCCCCAAACCTTTTTTGCTTTTCACTTACATGGGTTTTTATTTCGGCGGCCGGTTTTTTATTGAATTTTACAAAGAGCGATTTACTGTGCCGGTCGATATTCCGCTTTCTATGGGGCAATTCTTGAGTTTGATTCCGATTGCCTTAGCGCTCTCCTATTTCGTCCTCCTTGCAATCTGTTATAAAAAAAGGTAAACAAGATAAGCATGCTTGATTCAACTTTTCTTATTGCTTTTGCTCTAACCTTGTTTGCCGGTTTATCCACCGGGATTGGGAGCGCCTTAGCTTTTTTCACTAAACGCACTAACACCAAGTTTTTGTCTGTAGCGCTTGGTTTTTCGGCTGGTGTTATGATTTATATCTCATTTACGGAGATGCTCATGGAAGGGCAGAGGATTTTAATTGAAATGTATAGCCCCCGCCTTGGGATGGCCTTTGCCATAGCGTCCTTTTTTATTGGAATTTTTTCCGTGGCTTTAATTGATCGCTTGGTCCCACACGAGGAAAATCCACACGAAGCCCATCATATCGAGGAAATGGCTGACAAAAAAGAAGCCAGACGACAAAAAAAACTGCTTCGCCTTGGGATTCTCGCTGCCCTAGCTATTGGGATTCACAATTTCCCAGAGGGGCTCGCAACTTTTATTGCGGCTCTAAACGATCTTAAATTAGGGGTAGCTATTGCCGTGGCCATTGCTATTCATAACATCCCCGAGGGAATCGCAATTTCAATTCCAATTTTTTATGCCAC
>CAXCBS010000003.1:0-24149 GCA_963980845.1 uncultured Candidatus Peregrinibacteria bacterium
GTAAAAATGTGGAATGAATACGTCAAAGAGTCATATCAATAAACCGGAACTGTTCGGTCCGCGAACATGACGCAGCATTAGTCTCCGAGAAGATGATTCAGTACATTAAGGATGTGCTTTAGCGAGAAAGGTTTTTCGATGTAGCCGGTAACGTTTAGGCCTTCCAGGTGGATCTCCGCGATATTTTCGGGATTGAAAGTAATAGAAACGTAGAAGTAAGTAAATCCAATAATAAGTAAGAAAAAGAGCGCTATATAAAGCGAGCTTTGACTCTGGAAGTAGGTAATAAAAAATTGCCCAATATGTTGAAGCCAGACAGATTCTGCATTAACTAGAAACTGACCAATAACAGAAGGGAAAGTAACCATAGAAACCGCGAAAATGATCGGGATCATACCGGCTTGGTTAACACGCATTGGTAGAACAGATTGTTCACCGCGCCCACTTTTACCTCGTCCGGCATGCGTAATGGGTATACGCCGCTGCCCTTCGGTCACCAGAATAACAACAACAGTAAAGAAAATAGTCATTAAAACCATTCCAACAAACGGAATAAGTCGTTCAATATCTTGTTCAGCTAAGGCAAATGAAGAGGCCAGCATAGAAGGCATACCAGCAATAATTCCACCGAAAATCAGAAGTGAAATACCATTTCCAATTCCTTTTTCGGTAATCAGTTCACCAAGCCACATAAGTAGTACTGTACCTGCAGAAACAGTCAGCATAATCGGTAAAATCACATTCGGATTTGTAATATCTTGAATAATCGGTACTGGTGCAGAGGCGTTAATAAGGCTAATCATTCCGTAAGATTGCAAGAAAGCAATTGGGAAAGTGAGCCAACGAGTGTAGCTGTTAATTTTTTGACGTCCAGCTGCGCCCTCTTTGGACATGGCTTCCATTCGTGGAGAAATCACGGTTAGAAGCTGCATAATAATCGAAGCATTAATATAAGGAGAAAGCCCCATCAATACAATCGAAAAGTTTTCGGCGCTACCACCTGTTAACAGACTAAATGCACCAAGTAATTTGTTTCGTTCAAATACAACTTTTAAGGCATCTAAATCTACGCCAGGAATAGTAATGTGAGTAAGAAGACGAAAAGTAACAAGAATAAAAATCGTAAAAAGGATCTTGTTGCGAAGATCTTTAGACTTCCAGATTTGCTCAATATATTTAAACATTTAAGGAGGGATTAAGCTTTTTCAACGCTCCCGCCAGCTTTGGTGATTTTTTCTTCAGCGGTCTTGGACACCTTATCAACCTTAACTGTTAGAGCAATTTTTAGTTCCCCCATTCCAAGAATTTTAACTGGGTCTTTGAGACCAAGAGTTTCGTGGGAAACAGTGTCGCCAGCTTTGAATAAATCGTTTAGCTGACCAACGTTTATAGGAGTATATTCTTTGCGGGTTGGGTTTTTGAAGCCGCCAAGTTTTGGCATACGCATGTAGAGGGGAGTTTGTCCTCCTTCAAATCCAGGACGTCTTTTACCACCAGCACGGGCGGTTTGTCCGTTCATTCCTTTGCCACAGAAAGTTCCTTTGGAACCATTACCACGACCAACACGGGTTTTCGCTTTTCGGCTTTTGGGTGCAGGTTTTAAATCGTTGAGTTTCATGTGAGATTATTTTTTAGGTGATTCTTTTTTAGGTTCAACCGGTTTCTTAGCCTCAGGTTGTTTAGCCTCAGGTTGTTTGGCTACAGGTTTTTTGAAGTTAGGTTTTTTGTGGTGTTTCGGTCCAGGTCGTCGATCGTGTTTTACGATCTTTTTCTTTTCTTCTTTGAATTCTTTTTCTAGTTTGCCACGTAGAGATTTAAGAGCTTCGAAAGTGGCTTTACTATTGTTTAGTTTGTTAGGAGATCCAAGAGTTTTACTTAGGATGTTTTTGATTCCAGAGAGATCAATAATAACGCGAGTGGCACCACCAGCAATAATACCGGTACCAGGGCCAGCTGGAATTAATAGAATCTTGGAAGCTTTGAATTTAGTCTGAATGCGATGTGGAATAGTGTCGTCTTTGGTAATTGGCACAACGATCATATTCTTTTTCGCTTTGGTTACAGCTTTTTTAATAGCACCTACAACCTCGTTAGATTTAGCGACACCAATTCCTACTTTTCCTTTGCGATTACCAATCGCTACAGTGGCACGGAAACGAAGTCTGCGACCACCTTTAACCACACGTGTAACACGATCCAATTGAATTACTTCTTCATCGAACTCTTTAGGTTCTTGTTTTCTTGGTCTGCGTCGATTGTTACGTTGAGGTTTTCCCATAGTAGGTTAGGTTGTTTAAAATTTAAGTCCTCCTTCACGGGCGCCTTCGGCTAAAGCCTTAACTCGGCCGTGATATTTATAACCATTGCGGTCAAATACGCACTCCTTAACTTTTAGCTCGAGTGCTTTTTTAGCGATTTCTTCGCCAACAGCTTTGGCGTTTTCTGACTTCTCACCTTTTTTCTTAAGGTCAGAAACAGTAATTAAAGTTTTACTCGCTTCGTCGTCAATTAAGTGAGCATAGGTAGTGTTTAGGCTACGGAAGACCACAAGACGTGGGCGAGTAGCCGTGCCACTTAATTTGGCTCGGATTTTGGTGTGTCGACGTTTTCTTAAGATGTCTTTAGCTTTCATAGTTTAATAGTTTTAAGCACCTTTAGCGGCAGTTTTACCAGCTTTACGGTGAATATGTTCTTCGAGATATTTAACACCTTTACCTTTGTAAGGTTCAGGCTTGCGGAAGGCGCGGATTTCAGCCGCGGTTTGACCGACAAGTTGTTTGTCGATTCCAGAAATAATAAGGATATTTTTCTTTTCTTCGTCAGGTTTAAATTCAATTCCTTCGGGCGCTAGATATTCGATTGGATGAGAGAATCCAAGACTTAAATTAAGTTTTTTGCCTTGGATTTGGAAACGATAACCAACTCCATTAACTTCTAATTTTCGGACAAAACCTTCGGTTACACCGACCATTAAATTGGCGATTAAACTTCGAGTAAGACCGTGAAGACTTTTGTGTTCACGAACGTCGCTAGGACGTTTAACAGTGACTTCTTTTTCAGTGACAATAATTTCCATGTCTGGGTGAGGAGTAAGTGTAAGTTCTCCTTTTGGCCCTTTAACAGTGAGGACACTGTTTTCGTAAGTAACGGTGACGCCACTTGGAATTTCGACAGGTTTTTTACCGACTCGGGACATTTTATTAGTAGTTAGTAGATTTCACAGAGTAATTCGCCGCCAAGCTTTTTCTTCTTAGCGTCTTTGTTGGACATAATGCCTTGTGGAGTGGAGATAATCGCCATTCCAAGGCCGTTAAGTACAGTAGGAATCTGAGTAGAATTAATATAAATACGTTGTCCGGGTTTAGAAACTCTTGTTAGAGTTAGGCCGTGCTCTCTTTTAGCGAGAACAGAGTGAAGCTCTTGGAATTTCCCAGAATTATCAACATTTACTTCTTCTAGGTAACCATTTTTGGCCATCACTTGAAGCATGCTGTGTTTCATTTTGGAATAAGGCATGCGAACCTCTGTGTGATTAGCAAGATCAGCGTTTCGAAGTCTGGTTAGCATGTCAGCGATGGGATCGGTGTTCATGAGTGTAATTGATTAGGATTCTTTGGCCTTTTGGGCCAATCCCGATTGGGATAAAGTTTTTAAGTATTTAATGTAGTTTAGTGCGAGCGGTGAGCGTCACTTCGCTCCGCTCTACCAAGATGATTTGCGAACGCCCATGATAAGGCCGTTACTAGCAAGTTTACGGAAGCAAATGCGGCAGAGACCAAAACGGCGCATGTAGCTACCAATTTTGCCACAGTTACCACAACGATTGTAAACACGAGTGGAAAAATGTGATTTTTTGCCATCCTTTAAAGCTTTTAAGTGCTTTTTCTGATTGCGAGCGCATTTTACAACGAGAGCTTTGCGAGCCATAAGAATTAAAAGGTTATTTAGCTTTTGGTTCGTCCTTAAGTGGAAAACCGAGAGCTTTTAAGAGTTTGTAAGCAGAAAGATTGTCTTTAGCCGTGGTGTTTATAGTAATTTGTAAACCATGGTTACGGCTAATGTTATCAGGGTTTACTTCGGGGAAAACAGTTACTTCTTTGATACCAAGAGTGTAGTTACCGTTGCCATCAAATCCAGAGGAAGAAATTCCACGGAAGTCACGGATACGGGGGAGTGCTACACCAACTAATCTAGTTAGGAAGTCGTTCATTCGTTTTCCTCGTAAAGTAATACTAACGCCAACTGGGTCACCGACACGGAGTTTAAAATTAGAAACCGCCATGCGAGACTTGTTGATAACCGGTTTTTGACCAGTTAGAGCAGTTAGGTTTTCAATAACTTGTTCGAAATTCTTGTCGCCTCCTTTGCGAATATAGGAACCAATACCAACGCTAACATTAACTTTTGTTACGCGAGGTACGGCGTGATTGTTTTTGATTTCAAGCTCTTTTTTAAGTGCTGGTTGAATTTGAGCGTAAAGGTCTTTCATTATGATGTTTTAGGAGCAGTAATAGATTGTTTACATTTTTTGCAAATGCGTTGTTTTTTCTTGTTCTCTAGAATGATGTAGCCAACGCGAGTTGCTTTGTTACAACTAGGACAGAGAATTTTGACATTAGAAGCGTTCATAGGTGCTTCGTAGGTGATGATTTCACCAGGACGGGATTGAGTCTTTTTAATGTGCTTTTTTTGCATGTTTACCTTCTCAACTACAATCTTGTTAGTTTTTTTGAAGGTTCGCATCACTTTACCCGTAGCATTACGGTTTTTTCCAGCGATCACGATTACTTTGTCGTCTTTTTTAACTTTCATGGTTATACAACGTCAGGGGCTAAAGAGATAATTTTTTGGAAACCTTTGGCACGGAGCTCGCGAGCCACAGGGCCGAAAACACGAGTACCTTTGGGTAGATTATCTTTGTTTATAATTACAACTGCATTGTCATCGAACCGAACATAGGAGCCGTCTTTACGACCAGTTTCTTTACGTTGGCGGACAACAACCGCACGTTCAACAGATTTCTTTTTAACAATTCCGTTAGGAGATGCTTCTTTTACAGTACAAACGATTAGGTCGCCAATGCGAGCGTAACGGCGTTTGGAACCACCGAGGACTTTAATACACATAACCTCTTTGGCGCCAGTGTTGTCTGCAACTTTTAAACGAGTTTGAGTTTGAATCATGTCTGAGGGTTTACATTAGGCCTCTTGGCCAATCCCGATTGGGATAAGTAAGTAGTTATTTAGTATCTTTAGTACTTTCGGTGACCTTCGCTGCGCTCGGGTCTGTTGTCCAGCGTTTCAGTTTAGAAACTGGACGAGTTTCATAGATAGTGATTTTTTCTCCAACTTTGCATTCATTTTTTTCGTCGTGAGCATGGAATTTTTTAGAAACACGGTAACGTTTTTTATACTTCTCATGAATTCGGTAGGTATCTACGCGAACAACAACAGTTTTGTCTTTAGCAGTAACGACGGTTCCATTTTTACTTCGCATTTGATACTTTGGTTAATTGATTCATGAGCGTAAGAATTTGAGCGATATAACGCTTGTTACTCTTGATAAGATGTGATTTCTTATCTTGCCCCATTTTGGCGGAGAGTTTTACTCCGAGCCAGTCGCGACGAGCTTTAGCAAGCTCGGCTTGAAGAGCTTTTTGGTCTAGTTTTCGTAGTTCAGCGATGTTCAGCATTGAAAAATAATTAGATAGTTTCTTGAGTGATAAATTTAGTTCTAACTGGAAGCTTGTGACCAGCGAGGCGCATGGCTTCGCGAGCAGTTGCTTCGTCTACACCATCAATTTCAAAAATAATTGCACCTGGTTTGATCATAGCGATGTAGTGATCAACAGTTCCTTTACCAGATCCCATTGGCACCTCAGCACCTTTCTTAGTGATTGGTTTGTGAGGGAAAATGCGAATCCAGATCTTACCGCCACGTTTGATATAACGAGTCATAGCACGACGAGCAGCTTCGATTTGACGGGAAGTTATTTCAGCAGTAGTTGTGGCTTTGAGCGCATAGGAGCCGAAGCTGATGCGGTCGCCACCTTTGGTTTTCCCTGTGAAGCCTCCTCGTCCGCGGAAGGTCTTCCGAAATTTCATCTTTTTAGGTAGTAGCATGGTTAACTATTTAGTTTCGGGTTTAATAGAATCTGAGACCATTTCGGAGACTTTGTTAAAAACTTCTCCTTTGTAAATCCAAACCTTAATACCAATGATTCCGTAAGTTGTCCAAGAAGGACAGAGAGCGTAATCAATGTTGGCTCTTAAGGTGTGAAGTGGGATCTTACCTTCAGTGAAGGTTTCAGAACGAGCAATTTCAACGCCGTTTAAGCGGCCTTTAATGCTAACTTTAATTCCTTTAGCGCCATTTTCCATAGCTCTTTGTAAGGCGCTTTTGCAAGCCCGACGATAAGAAACACGACGGGTAACTTGGCGGGCAATGTTTTCAGCCACAATATAAGCATCTAAATCTGGAGTTTTAATCTCTTTAACAGTCACAGAAAATTTCTTTGGTTTGAAGTTTCTTTCGAGAGTAGCTTGGAATTTTTCAATACCTTCACCTTGTCGCCCGATAATAGCACCAGGGCGAGAGGTGTGAAGAATCAAGCTAGTATTGTTGGCATCACGAAGGATTTCAACCTTAGAAATATGTCCCTCTTTGAAGTACTCCTTAACAAATTTTCGAATTTTAATATCTTCGTGTAGCAGTTTCTTGTACTGGTGCTTTCCAGCGAACCAGTTAGAGTCCCAGCTATTGATGATACCGATACGTAGTCCTTTTGGATTAACTTTTTGTCCCATAAGAGGGGAGTGTTTAGATTAAGATTTTTTAGAAGTTTCTTTTGGCTCCTCTGTTTTAGCTTCTTCCTTTTTAGGGGCTTCAGCTTTTTTAGGAGCAGCTTTTTTCTTAGGCGCTGCAGTTGCTTCGACCTTAACGGTCACGTGACTAGAGCGTTTAAGAATAGGGTGAGATCGGCCACGAGAGACCGGTTGCCAACGTTTGTAAGTTGGCCCTTCATTAACGATAATTTCTTTGATAACGAGTGTTCCGTAGTCTTGTTGGAAATTGTTTTCAGCGTTTTTCCCAGCAGATTGTATAACCTTGTAAAGGCTTTTAGCAGCTTTTTTAGGTGTGAACTGTAGAATGTCTAGAGCTTCGAGTACTGGTTTTTTTCGAACCAATTCAGCCACTAAGTTCATTTTTTTGGGAGAGATTCGAGTTTTTCGTAAGTGAGCAATCATTTTAAGTAAGATTATTTAGCGAGTCTTCCACCGTGTCCTCTGAATTTTCTAGTAGGAGAGAATTCGCCGAGACGATGACCAACCATTTGTTCTGTAACAAAGACGGGAATGTGTTGTTGTCCGTTGTGAACCGCAATGGTGTGTCCAACGAAATCAGGAGCAACTACACTATCTCGAGCCCAGGTCTTAATGACCTTTTTTTGGTTGTTATTGTTCTGAAGCATGATTTTTTTAAGCAGCTTCGGATCAACGTATGGACCTTTTTTAGAACTTCGAGACATAGTTGTTAGGTTTTAATAAGGTTTTTACCTTTACGATCGCGGATGCGATAGATATCAGTTTTAGATTTACGCTTGCGAGTTTTAACACCAAGTGCTGGTAAACCCCAAGGAGTTTTCGGATGTTTAAGTCCAATTGGGTTAGAACCTTCACCACCACCATGGGGGTGATCGCAAGGATTCATAACTTTACCGCGAACTTGCGGTCTCTTACCTTTCCAGCGATTGCGGCCAGCTTTACCAATCTTCATATTGCCAACTTCGGAGTTACTCACAGTGCCAACAGAAGCGAAGGCATGTTTGTGAATAAATCGAACTTCGCCAGAAGGAAGTTGTACTTGGGCCATCTCAGTTTCAAGTGAAATAAGTTTGGCAGAAGTTCCAGCTCCACGAACAATTTGGCCACCTCGTCCAGGTGTTAATTCAATATTGTAGATGTTGAATCCAACTGGAATGTTACCAACGTGAAGTCGGTTACCAGCGCGGATTTTAGCTTTTTCAGCAGTTAGCACTTTGTCGTCAACTTTGATCTTTTCAGGAGCAATATGGTAACGCTTATCACCATTTTTATAAACAACTAACATAATGTAAGCGTTGCGGTTTGGATCGTATTCAACAGCAGCAACTCGTCCTTCGATATTTAGATTTTTAGTTCGGTCAAAATCAACAACACGGTAGTGAGACTTAGCACCTCCACCACGATGGCGAACAGTGATACGTCCCTGGTTATTGCGACCAGATCCACGTTTTTTGGATTTCACAAGCTTTTTAAGAGGTTTCTTAGCAGTAACTTCAGCGAAGTCTGAAACACTCATTTGCCTGCGACCGGGAGTTGTACCTTTAACTTTACGTACCGCCATTTAAGATTTTTTAGGTTTAGAAAATTTGTAGATATCAAGAGTTTGTCCTTTTTCTAGAGTGATCGTAGCTTTTTTAGTGTGATCACGCTTGCGGATGGTGCGTCCACGACCAACGATTCGTTCTTTGGCTGGAGTTGGGCGAACGTTTACACTTTTTACATTTACACCGTAGAGCATTCGAATTGCGTTTTTAACATCGATTTTAGTGGCGTTTTTGTCGACTACAAACGTGTAGCGACCATCGCCATCACGAGTGGTTTTTTCAGTTAGTACCTGTTTTTTTAATACGTAGTGTAAATCCATCTTTAAGATTTTAGAAAAGTCTCTTCCAATTTAGGAAGAGAATCTTTTAGGAATACTAGAGTTTGATATTTAAGAAGATCTTTGACGTTAAGATAATTAGCTAAAATAGTCTTAACATTCGTAATATTACGAGCAGATTTTTGAATTAAGTCGTTTTTTTCAGGAATAACAAAGAGAGCGTTACGTTCTACCGGAAGCTTATCAATCATAGTAGCGAAATCTTTGGTTTTTGGTTCTTTTGCCTCATATCCTTCAACAACAATAATGCTTTTATCAGCGGCCTTAGCAGACAGAGCAGAGAAAAGAGCTTTGCGACGTTGTTTTTTAGGCATCATCTTAGTGAAGTTGCGAGTGTTTCGAGGACCAAACACAATTCCACCACCACGATGGATGGGGGTGCGAATAGATCCGAAACGAGCGCGGCCAGTACCTTTTTGACGGTGAGGCTTGCGACCACCACCACGGATTTCACCGCGAGTTTTGGTGTGCGCAATTGCAGAACGAGAATTAGATTCTTGCAAAATCAGCATTTGATGCATTAGACCCTCGTTCACTTCGATTCCGAAGAGGTCTTTATTAAGGGTTATTTCGCCCTTCTTTTCACCGGTTTGTGTGTAAGTGGTTACTTTCATAATTATTTTTTGCGGATTACAACGAGGCCGCCATTTGCGCCGGGAACGGCGCCGCGAAGACCAACGAGATTTTTCTCAAGATCAACATAGGCGATGGCAGAGTTTACGAGTGTTACTTGTTTATTACCCATCTGACCAGGCATTTTTTTACCTTTTAATACGCGTGCTGGTTTAGCACACATACCAATGGAACCTGGTTCACGATGGTGATGCGAACCATGAGTTTCTGGCCCGCGACTAAAATTGTGACGTTTGATAACACCAGCGAAACCTTTACCTTTAGAAACGCCGGTAACTTTTACCTTTTCTCCTTCTTCAAAGATGTCGACTTTAATTTCGTCACCTTTTTTTGGAGTTTCCTCGTTTTCAAGGGTCTTGAATTCACGCAGGTGGTGGAACTTTTTGGTCTTTTTCGGTTTGTTCATTGCATTAAAGCCGAGGACTAACGCCGGATATCCGTCCTTATCAGCGGTTTTCACCTGAGTGACAACGTTAGGTGTGCACTCAATAACTGTAAGGGGGATCACGCGGCCATTATCTTGGATAATGCGTGTCATACCGATTTTTCGACCGAGAATACCAGTCATATTAATAGAGGTTAGAAAGGGTTTTGACCGCTGAGGCCTCTGCCCTCTTCCCTGATAGACAGGGAAATAACAGTTTCAAAGCCCGCATAAGATAACGGGGGTAAACCCTTAAGTCAAGGGTTTTTTCGGGGTTTTCTAAACAGAAATCATTTTAATCTCAATATCCACACCAGCCGGTAGGCTTAGACCAGATAAAGCTTCGATAGTTTTTGGAGTACTTTCGTTGATATCTACAAGACGTTTGTGAGTACGGATTTCAAATTGTTCGCGTGAGGTCTTGTGAACAAAAGTAGATTTGTTAACAGTGAATTTTTCGATTTTAGTTGGAAGCGGGATTGGTCCAGAGATAACAGCTCCAGTTCGTTCCGCAGTATCTATAATAAGGCGAGTGGTGTCGTCGATAACCTTGTGATCAAAAGCTTTGATCTTGATACGAATACGTTGTTTAGCGGTAGCTGTTTCTTTTTTGGAGTCTTTTGCTGCTTTTTCCTTGGTTTTAGCCTTGGTAGCAGTTTTTTTCTTAGGTGCTGGCATAGTTTTTAAGGTTATGAATATAAAAATAGCCGCCCATTCCGGCCGACTTATATAATAAGGTATGTTGGGCCGAAATGTCCCGCCAGGGCTTTTTAGCCTGAGGCGAGGAAAAGGTTAAGAGCAACCTTTTCGTTTTGTTGCGTGAGTATTTTTACGCTAGATCTCGGCTCTCGTCAAGGAATTTTGATGATTGGAGGGTGCTTATGGGGACGTGGTGATGGTTAATTCCTATGGTCCCGGGGCAGATTGTTGTTGCTAGGCTGGCACATTGAATTGCGTTGGTGCCTACTACTAGGAAATTTTTCCCTGGCCCGCTTATGTCTGTCACATAGAGGACATTTAGCGTCGGATCGTCTGGATTTATCTCAAATGTGGGGACATTGAGTTTATGGAGCCAGTGGTGAATTCTATCTGTGGTTGTGTTGGGAGTAGGTAGTTTGGGAAGGAAATGAGGAGTGTCGTGAATCGCCTCTGGTTCCATTCCGCGCATTCTTAAAAATTGCAGCATAGCGCCAACTTGTTGTTGGTTATGACTGGGTTTTTCAGGGGTAGTGGGTGGCATGGTGGGGTGATAGTAGGGGATAGGAAAAGGAGCATACTATGAAAAAAGGCAGGCAGTCAATATAAGTCTAAACAGAGGGTTGACAAATGCTTTCAAATCATTATAATGAGGTTAACTTAAATAAAATAACACCTGCGAAAATGAATCCCAACTCTGTGGTTTCTTCATTTCCAAACCCCGCTACAATTCGGCGCATTGAACAATTGCCCCAAGCAACTCATGATATAAGCCAGTTTGCTACTGGTTATACAGCGCAAAAAATTGCTGATGAACTTCAAGGGCAAGAGGTGCTTTTTAATGTTGCTAATGCGGATGATAAGGTTGAAGGGGATGATGGATTAACTGAAAAAGGAAGAATTTTGGCAGCAGTAGAAATTTTAAGAGGACAAGAAGAAAAAGTGAAAGTAGTGGGGGAGGAGGTAAAAGATGAAATCGGAGCGATTAATCATAATATTTTAAAAGCAGCGTTGAATCGGTCGCGAGGAGCTTTTAAACAGTTTTTTGCTAAAGTGTCGGCTGAGGATTTGCAGAAGGAGTACAATACTTATATTGCGCCGCGGGAGGCGGCTTTCGATGATGTTCATTCTTGGGAAAATATTGGAGTTTCAAATATTAATGACCCGATTCGACGACGAGTAGTTGGTTTATTGGATGAGGTTGCACAAGAAAATGCGGAGAAATTACAAGAAGAGGTAATGCCTGGTTTTGATGATAATCCTGCTTTGCATGGTCAAGACGTGTCTCGCGCAATTGTGCTGAGCATGCTTAGTAATTTTGTGCGTGGGATTTACTATAAGCATCAAAATCCGGAAAAGGTTTATGATCTTAGAAAAACAGCTGTGGAAACCTTAGATGAGGTTGGTGAAGACAGATGGGGAGCTAAGACAATGACTTTTTTTAAGAAGAAGTTTTTTGGTCGTTAGAATTAAGAAGAAACAAGATAGAAATAGTATATACCGGGAGGCCGATGATTAGGAAAACTATGAAATCTTCGTAAAGTTTAAAAAAGATTGTAAAAAATATAGCTAGTATTAGGAAGAGTGCGCCACCAAGGCGAGGTCTTTTCCAGGCCACAGCTAAGAGTGCAAGCAGGGCAAAAGAGGGGATAAGATGCATAAAAAGCGCTACCAGCACTTCTGGAAACGCGTATTCTGCAAAAACATCAAACGCAAACATGCTAATAAAACAGATATAAATGATCACGAGGATGCGGGGCGCGAGGCGTAGGAATTTTTTCATTGTGGGTAGTATACCAAAAACCCCCTACCATTACAGCAGGGGGCTTTTAAAATTTCGTTTTATTTGAGTACCTCTACTCAATTACTCGATGATCTTGGTTACAACACCAGCACCAACGGTTCGTCCTCCTTCACGGATAGCGAAACGAGTACCTTCGTCTAGAGCGATAGGTGATCCAAGTGATACAACCATTTTAATGTTGTCACCAGGCATAACCATTTCTACTCCGTCAGGAAGTTCAATAGTACCAGTTACGTCAGTTGTACGAATGTAGAACTGAGGTTTGTATCCTTTGAAGAAAGGAGTGTGTCGTCCGCCTTCTTCTTTGGCTAGGACGTAAACCTCTGAGTCAAATTTAGTGTGAGGAGTGATTGAACCTGGTTTAGCAATAACTTGCCCACGTTCAATTTCTTCGCGCTCGATTCCACGTAGTAGTAGACCAACGTTATCACCAGCTTGACCTTGATCAAGAAGTTTCTTGAACATTTCAACACCAGTAACAATAACTTTTCGAGTATCTTTGATTCCAACGATTTCGATTTCTTCATTAACTTTGACAATACCTTGTTCGATACGACCAGTAGCAACAGTACCACGACCTTTAATTGAGAAAACATCCTCAACAGGCATAAGTAATGGCTTGTCTAGTTCACGAGTAGGTTCTGGGATGAAGCTGTCGAGAGCTTCAAATAGTTCGATGATTGGAGCAGTAGCTGCGTCGTCATCTGGATTTTCGAGGGCCTTAAGAGCAGATCCTTTGATGATTGGAGTGTCATCACCTGGGAATCCATATTTAGTAAGTAGTTCGCGGATTTCCATTTCGGAAAGTTCAGCGATTTCTTCGTCTGCCATGTCCATTTTATTTAGGAAGACGATAATAGCTGGAACCATCACTTGGCGAGCAAGCAAGATGTGTTCACGAGTTTGTGGCATTGGGCCATCAGCAGCTGAACACACTAGAATTGCACCATCCATTTGAGCAGCACCAGTAATCATGTTTTTGATGTAATCAGCATGACCTGGACAGTCAACGTGAGCATAGTGACGTTTGTCAGTCTCATGCTCTTGGTGAGATGTAGCGATTGTGATACCACGTTCGCGCTCTTCTGGAGCGTTATCAATTTGATCGAAAGCGATAGCTTTGTTGAGACCTCCGAATTTCTTGTTAGCAACAATGGTCATGGCCGCAGTAAGAGTGGTCTTACCGTGATCCACGTGTCCAATGGTACCAACATTCACGTGAGGCTTCGTGCGTTGGAAAGTGTCTGACATTGCAGATATTGGTTAGGGCTATTTAATTTGCGAATGAATTGCATATAAAATGCAAACGCGGGAAGAATATACTCGATTAAAAGAAACGATGCAATAGAATTTGGCTTGTAAAAGGGAATTCGTCAACCTAAGACTCAGGGTCAATTTTAAGGGCTTCTATGAGCTCGGCTAATTCATCATTGACGTTAGACATCATTACGATGTGTGTGGGGTCGTCGGTATTTTGTAAATGAACTTCAAATCCACCTTTTGAAAGGCCCTTCAACATTTTTATACGGAATGTTCCTTGAATGACATGATCAGGTATATTTGGTCCTCTATACATTTTTCTCTCGCGAGCAATAAAGCGGTGATAGGGAATTTCAGTGCCTTCGGTAAATGCTTTTTTGACAATAGCGTTATTAGCAGCTCTAGACATTGGAGCCATAGTGGGGTGGGTGATTAAAGGACTTTTTTATACCACTCATTAAAAGGAGATGTCAATTAACAAAAAAGACCCCACCATTTGCATAGTGAGGCCTTTTGATTTTTTTAGGAACTTTTAGGAAGTAATCCCCTTATCTGCTTTAATTTTTTCAATAACGTTTTTAGGCGCTTTTTCGTATTGTTCAAATTCCATTGAGTAACTAGCACGACCTTGAGTCATAGAACGAAGGTCAGTGGCGTAGCCAAACATTTCAGATAATGGGACAAGAGCGCGGATGAATTTAGCTTGTCCGCGATCACCCATTTCTTGGATTTGACCACGACGAGAATTAAGATCACCCATAACATCACCCATGTAGTTTTCGGGGGTGATGGCTTCAACTTTCATAATTGGTTCCAAGATAACTGGACTAGCTGCGCGAGCTCCATCACGGAAACAAATTGAACCAGCAGTTTTAAACGACATCTCAGAGGAATCCACATCATGGTAAGAACCATCATAAAGTTCGACTTTAACATCCACAACTTCGTAGCCGGCCACAATACCGCGGGACATAGCTTGCTCCACACCTTTTTGAACAGGGTTGATAAACTCTTTTGGAATTTTTCCACCAACAATTGAGTTGATAAATTCAAATCCTTTACCAGGTTCGTTAGGTGAGATTTTCATCAAAACGTGACCATATTGACCACGACCACCAGTTTGTTTGGAATATTTTTCTTCGGCTTGAACCTCTTTTTGAATAGTTTCACGGTAGGCAACTTGAGGTTGACCAACATTGGCTTCTACCTTGAACTCGCGACGCATACGATCAACAATAATATCTAAGTGAAGTTCTCCCATACCACCGATAATTGTTTGGCCAGTTTCGTCGTCAGTGTGAACACGGAAAGTTGGATCTTCTTCGGCTAGTTTTTGCAGAGCGATACCCATTTTTTCTTGGTCAGCCTTGGTTTTAGGCTCAATCGCAATATCAATAACTGGTTCTGGGAAGTCCATGGATTCAAGAACGATTGGCTTGTCGTCATCACAAAGCGTGTTACCAGTGGTGGTTTGTTTAAGGCCAACTGCGGCCACAATATCACCAGCTTTAACTTCTTTGATTTCTTCACGAGAATTGGAGTGCATTTGAACTAGGCGACCAATGCGTTCTTTTTTGTCAGTAGAAGAGTTGTATACATAACTTCCAGAAGTAAGTGTTCCAGAATAAACACGTAGGAAACAAAGTTTACCAATGTAAGGATCAGTTGCGATCTTAAAAGCTAAGGCTGAGAAAGGAGCGTCGTTAACAAGTTCACGATTTTCTTCTTCTTCGGTGCCTGGCTTGATTCCTTTCACTGGAGGTAAATCCATTGGTGAAGGAAGATAATCACAAACCGCGTCTAGTAATAGTTGAGCTCCTTTGTTTTGAAGAGCAGTTCCACAAAGAACTGGGATCAATTCAAAAGCAATTGTTGCTTTGCGAAGCGCGGCTTTTAACTCCGGAAGAGTTGGTTCTTCGTCGCTTAGATATTTTTCCATTAGAGCATCGTCGGTTTCGGAAATGCGTTCGATTAGTGTAGCGCGATATTCTTCGACTTTTTCTTTCATATCAGCTGGCATGTCTACTTTGATTACGTTTTCTCCCATTTTGCCGTCAAAATTGTAAGCTTGACGAGTAAGAAGATCGATAACACCAGCAAAATTGTTTTCTTCTCCAATTGGGAGTTGGATAGCAACCGCGTCTTTGTTTAGTCTTTCGTGAACAGATTCTAAACTCATGTAAAAATCTCCACCGGTTTTATCCATTTTGTTAACAAAAGCCATTCGAGGTACTTCGTAACGGTCAGCTTGGCGCCATACAGTTTCGGATTGTGGCTCAACACCTTGCGAACCATCAAAAACAACAACAGCCCCATCAAGCACACGCAGGGCGCGCTCAACTTCCATAGTGAAATCTACGTGACCGGGAGTATCGATAATATTAATACGATGTTGTCCGGTTTCTTCGTGGAGTGGTTCCCAGAAACAAGTAGTACAAGCAGAGGTAATAGTAATACCGCGTTCTTGTTCTTGTTCCATCCAGTCCATAGTGGCTTCACCTTCGTGAACCTCACCAATTTTATGGCTTTTACCGGTATAGAATAAAATACGTTCAGTAACAGTGGTTTTACCAGCGTCAATGTGGGCACAAATACCAATATTGCGCAGGAAGTTAAGATCTTCGGACATGAGTGATTTTTTTAAGATTTATTAAATCAAGGCCCTAAATAAGGCGGGGGTATTATAAGGTTTGATGGGGTAAAGTCAAGGTTCTTAAGGCTCAAATTTTATTCAATGAAATCAGCTAAGATGTCTACCAGGTTATTGTTGGAGTTAATGAAGTCATTGTAACCAGTATGAAGTCCTTCGTCGTATTCAGCTACAAGGTCTAGGTTTTCGGCAAATTCACTGCCACCATAGTAGGAAAGAACTGTTTCAAAAGTTTCAATATAGTCAGATCCAAGATCAAGGTAGGCTTGGAATTCAGCACGAACTTCTTCTTGTTGAGTTGAATTTTTGCTAATTATATCAAGTACAGTGTAGGCCGTTTCGAGTTGAAGTTTGGCCGCCTCATAAGAGATTTGCATTTCGGTGGTTTCAACTTCGGTTTCTTCGGTTACGATGTTGGGGATGCTGTCATCGTAAACAGTGGTGGTGTCTTCGATGGCGGCCGAAGTATCGTTTAACATTTCAACTACAGCATTGTTGTATTCCACAGTGGAAAGAGATCCATCGTCTAAACAGCCGGTCATGATAAGAGCGGTGACACTTAAGGTGATGAGCGCGAATAAATTGCGAATTTTCATTGTAGGAGGGTTTAAATTTTGACGTCCAAAAGTTTACCGGAGAAATGAGAGGGGAGCAACTGTTGACAGGTTTGATGATTTTGGGTTAGGGTTAGACCTTGTTAGATCTGGGGTGGAACCAGATCTTTGAAAAATTGGTTCTTAAGCGGGTTATCTTGTGACAGGGTAGATTTTAGCTCTGGTCAAGTTTTGGGCAGGTGCTTTATTCGCCTAGTTACAAGTTTAGTTCGCTTGAGGAGAAAATAATTGATGCCCTTTTTGGGTATTTACCTCGCCGAAGGCGGGGGAGGAGAGAGTTGAGATGAAGACGTCCGAGAACCGGATTCCGCTGCACCAACGGATCGAGAAATGGTTGGAGTTTTTTGGAATTGTTTGGCCCTACATTGTTGCCAATATGCTGTGGGACTTTCCGACGCCGTTGGGAGTGCCGTGGCCCTATTTCATTCCGATGGTGATGATCATTCAGGTCGCCATTAATAGCGGAGTGAAGATCTGGGAGGCTCCGTACAAGCGTGAGTATCGAATGGAGGCGATTTGGGATAGGTTGATTCCTTCCTTGGTGGCCAATGTTGCGATTACGTTGCTGGTGTGCGTTTTGTTGTTTTTGGTGTTGAGTTTGACTTATTTTCCTCCTAGCTGGTGGGCGAGATTTCCGGCAGAGCCTTTGACTTTTTGGTTCATGCATTTGATGGGTGGAATGTGGTTCTTTTGTGGAGTATTCGCGAGTAGTTTTTTGCACATGTGGCATGATCGTGGAGACTTCACAGAGAGGATGAAACTTAGGCACGAGGAGGATTTGGCCAAACAAGAGTTGGGGTGGAGTTAAAAAAACTGTGGCGCTCGTTGGATTGGGCGTTTACCTCGTAGAAAACGGGGAGAGGAGAAAGAAATGGATCGTCTGTGGAATTACCTGTACTCGAAGTTCAACCTGGCCAAGCTGGGAGTGCTGCTTCTGGCCTTCGTGGCTCTTGGAACCTCTGCCCTGGCGAACGCGCTTCGCGCGGATCGTTTGGACGTCTACCAGATCATGGTGGCGGCCGCGATTTGGGCTGGAGCGATGGCGCTTCTGCCTTACGGCCGCAAGTTGCCGGTGTACACCCAGGCCCTTGTGTTGTTGGTGTTCACCTTCGTCTCTTGGGGGGCGATGGCGCTCTTGTGGTCCGACATGCTCGAGCAATTCACCCTGAAGATTTCTCCCAGCATTGTGGGATGGGCTTCGGTGGTGATCATGCTGAGCTCGGTGGTTTTCGCCTATGGCGTCATGCACCTGATTGAGGCGCAGCGCAAGCCGGGGTTCAAGCCGTCCAAGTCGGATGACAAAACCTTCAAGGCTTTGTGGCCTTTCCGGGTTTTCGGGATCACGACGCTGTGCTATGCGTTTGGTGTTATCACGATGAAGATCGACTCCTTCTGGTTCTGGTTCCCGATAGCTACGTCACTCGCGTTTCTCATCGAGTACGCTCTGTCCTATCCGCGGGAGAAGAATGTCCCGCCGGCCTTGGCCATGGCGTACTTCCTGGCAGTGCTCGGCTGGATGGCAATCTCGTTCTTTGGAGCTATTTACCTCCTCCGTGACTTGGATCTTGAGATGAAGTGGATTATCTGCATTGCGGGAATCTTGCCCGCGGTGATCGTGTTCATGTCGGATGTGATCTTCTGCGTCCTTCTCGACTCCATTCGTAGGCAGAAGGAGGCCAAGTGATGGTTTGGAAGAATGCCTGGAAGATTCTGTACTACGTGTTGTGGTGTGCCCTGGTTGGTGTGCCGGCGATGCTTGTGTTGGAGTTTGAGACTGGGGTGTATTGGCTGTTTTTTGCCCCCATGATGTTTTTTGTGGGGCAGGCAGTGAAGACATGCTGGGAGATTCTTTTCTATGACTGTAACTTCTGGTCTAAGGGTTTGGTTTTCGCTCTAGCATCGTTTTCCACGGTAGGCCTTCTCCATGTGGGGATCGCCTTTGCGGAGGAATTGGTTGTCCCTTGGCCAATAGCTGCTGGAGTGCATGCTTCTCTGTTTGGAGGAGCCTGCATTTTGACCTTTCGGAAATTTCAGGAGGTGTTTTTTCTTTACCTCCGGGTGGTCAAGAAAGTCGAAAGGAGAAAGCCCGGATAGTGTTGATCCCTATTGTGAAAGGGGGACCTTGGTCGGCTGTGCGTTTGTAAGCGTACGGTGCAGAATTCAAGGGCCCTCATCGGCTTTCATTTAAATAGTTATTTTCTTCTCAGGCGTTTCAGTTTTTTAACGAAAAAGCCACTTATTAAAAGTGGCTTAAACAAAAGTTGTTTTAGGGTCTTTAATACCGCGCGTAATGAGCAAAAGCCTTGTTGGCTGCGGCCATTTTGTGCGTGTCTTCTTTTTTCTTAACAGCGCCTCCAATACCTTCGTGGGCATCGAGGAGCTGTTTGGCGATACGTTTAGCAATGCCAGTGCCCTTGTCTTTGCGAGCAGCGCTTAGAATCCAGCGGAAAGAAAGCATAACGCGTCGTTTTGGTTTAACTTCCATTGGAATTTGATAAACAGCACCACCAATACGTTTGGGACGAACCTCCATAGAAGGTTCTACGTTTTGGATAGCTTTTTCGAAAACAGATTCAGGGTTTTTGTGACCTTTAGCTTGGATTTCGAGCAAAATATCTTTGAAAATTGTACGAGCAATACTCTTTTTTCCATCAAGCATAATATAGTTGATGAATTTTTCTTGGAGAGGATTTGAATCCTCGGGAATGTGTCTGTGAACGCGTTGAGCCATAGCTAATTAAAATTAATTTTTAGGTCTTTTAGTCCCGTAAACGGAACGAGATTGTTTACGATCAGCAACTCCTTGAGTATCAAGAGTACCGCGAATGATGTGATAACGTACACCCGGTAGATCTTTTACACGACCACCACGGATAGTAACCACCGAGTGCTCCTGAAGATTGTGCCCTTCACCAGGGATGTAGGCATTAACCTCAATACCATTGGTTAGACGAACACGCGCAATTTTACGAAGCGCAGAGTTAGGTTTTTTAGGAGTCATAGTAGTAACTTTCACACAAACCCCACGTTTTTGGGGACAGCTCAATTTAAAAGAGCGGTTTTTAAGAGTGTTGAAGATACGTTGCATAGCCGGTGACTTGCTCTTCTTTTTGGGAGAGCGTCGCGGTTTTCGAATGAGTTGATTGATCGTTGGCATAGTGGGAATATTGTTTAGTGCCTGGGGACTTTAACGAATTTTAATAAAGAATGCAAACTAATTTTACTAGTCTAGCTGGTTAATACGACGGTAAGTTGCCCCGGCAGGGATAAGTTTACCGATAATAACGTTTTCTTTGAGTCCTTGGAGAGAATCTATTTTACGGGTTGTAGCAGCTTCGACCAAAACACGAATTGTTTCCTGGAATGAGGCAGCTGATAACCAAGAATCAGTTTGCAAAGAAATACGAGTAAGACCAAGCAGTAAGCGTTCGCCAGTGGCAGGAGTCTTCTTTTTGGCTTTGATACCTTCATTTATTTTTTCAAAGTTTAGGAAGTCTATGATTTCTCCTGGCAAGAAGGTTGAATCGTTTGATTCAAGAATGCGAACCTTAGAGAACATTTGTCGAATAATGATTTCAATATGCTTATCATTAATTTTTTGACCTTGAGCAGCATAAATACTTTGGACTTCGCTTAGAACATAACGTTGCGTGTCATAAAGGCCTTTAAGAGCCATGTATTCACGCAAGTTAAGATGTCCGCTAGTAAGTGGCTGACCAGGGACAACTAGATCGCCAGTTTTAACAAGTGGAGCACGTTCAGGTGGTATTTTGTAGTTTTCTTCGACTGCTTCATCGGATTGGATGATGATAGTGTCTTTGGTAACTTTGATTATAGTACCACCTTCTTCGGCCTTAACTGAGCTGCGGTTTTCTGGGTTTTTAGCCAGAACGTCTTTTTTCTTGAATGTGTCCTTGGCTTTAACCAAGATTTCCATGCCGCTAGCAACTGTGTAAATCTTTTCAATTTCTTCGTCAGCAATAATTTGAATTTCAGTTTGGTTACCACGACGAGAAAGTTTGACCTTACCTTTGTTTTTAGACAGTAGCGCGGCTTTTTTGGGTGGGCGAGCTTCGAATAATTCTTCCACGCGAGTTAGACCTTGCGTGATATCAGATCCTTCCGCTACACCACCCATGTGAAAAGTACGCATAGTAAGCTGAGTACCTGGTTCACCAATACTTTGAGCAGCAATAATTCCAACCGCGGTTCCAATATCAACAAAATCATTGGTTCCTAGGTCACGTCCGTAACACATGCGGCAAATTCCACGAGTAGTTTTACAACTGATAACATCACGAATTGAAATGTTATCAATCTCTAATTCTTCGATTTTATCTACTAACTTGTGACCAATTTCTTCGTTCTTTTTAGCAAGAATTTTTTTGGTGCCAGGATAGTAAATGTTTTGAGCTACTACACGTCCGTAAACGCGTTTAACAAAGTCTTCACCAAGTTTGTCACTTCCTTCACGAGTAATTAGATGTTCAGTAGTAGAACCACAATCGTGATCTTTAATAACCACATCTTGTACAGCATCAACTAAACGACGAGTTAGGTAACCAGCTTCCGCAGTTTTAAGCGCAGTATCAGATTTACCTTTACGTCCACCATGAGTCGCAATAAAATATTCCAGAATTGAGAAACCTTCTTTGAGGTTAGATTTAATTGGAAGCTCAATGGTTTCACCAGCGGGATTAGCAACCAGTCCTTTCATTCCACACAGCTGTGTGACCTGTCCCCAGTTACCACGAGCACCAGAATCAATGGTGTAGAAAATATCATTTTCTGGTTCGAAGTTTTTGATCATAACCTTACTAATATCAGATTTGGCTTGAGACCAGATCTTAATAGTGTGTTCGTAACGTTCACGATCCGTAACTAAACCTTTCCAGTATTGACTGTTAACTTTTTTGATAATGTCAGAAGCATCATCAACAATCTTTTTCTTTTCCTTAGGAACCACCATGTCAGCGGCACTAATAGAAAGACCAGATAGAGTAGCGTATTCAAATCCAGCTTTTTTAATCTTATCGGCCATGATGGCAGTTTTTTCTTCACCAAACTCGTTATAAGAACGACCAATAGCTTTTAGAAGTGCTTTTTTGGTCATTGGCTGGTTGATGTAAGTCATTCCTTCTGGGAGAAGGTCATTGAAAATTAGTCGTCCAACGGAAGTTTCAATAATTTCACCATTTATGCGAGCTTTAATTAGAGCTTGTAAATGAACGTGTCCCAGTTGGTAGGCAACTAAGGCTTCTTCTAAACTAGCGAAAATCATGCCTTCACCTTTTTTACCGGCATGAGCTTGGGTTAAGAAATAACAACCAAGCACCATATCTTGAGTAGGGTTAACAATTGGTTCCCCAGCGGAAGGTTTGAGCAGGTTTCTGCAAGAAAGCATAAGGTTTCCAGCCTCTTCTTGCGCACGGCGAGAAAGAGGGACGTGAACCGCCATTTGGTCACCATCAAAGTCAGCATTAAATGCAGCACAAACAAGTGGGTGCACCATAATCGCTTTACCTTCTACTAGAACTGGTTGGAAAGCTTGAATACCCAAACGGTGAAGGGTAGGAGCACGATTTAGGAGAACGTAGTGATCTTTGGTAATTCTTTCTAAAATATCCCAAACTTCACGTTTGCTAGCTGTAATTAAACGTTCGGCGTTTTTAATATTGTGAGCATAGCCATCCTTAATAAGTTGGCCGATTACAAATGGTTTGAACAGTTCAAGAGCCATGGTTTTAGGCAGTCCACATTGATGAAGTTGGAGTTTAGGTCCAATCACAATTACAGAACGACCAGAGTAATCAACACGTTTACCAAGTAGATTTTGGCGGAAACGACCTTGCTTACCTTTGAGCATGTCAGATAGTGAGCGAAGTTTTCGTTTGTCACCGGTGTTAAATACAGTACGGCTTTGACGGGCGCTATTATTAAGTAGCGCATCAACCGCTTCTTGGAGCATACGTTTTTCATTACGACAGATAACTTCTGGCGCTCCAATGGACATCAAACGTTTAAGACGATTGTTACGGTTAATAACACGACGATAAAGATCATTTAGATCAGACGCCGCAAAACGTCCACCATCAAGTTGAACCATAGGTCTTAGATCTGGTGGAATGACTGGCAATACAGTAAGTACCAACCACTCAGGTTTGATGTTAGCCTTTTTAAGACTTCCGACAAACTTAAGACGTTTGGTAAGTTTTTTAGCTTTTTGACCACTGGCTTTTTTGAGCTGTTCGCGCAGTGAAATAGCTTCTTCTTCGAGGTTCATATGTCTAACCACGTCACGAATCGCTTCGGCACCGGTGCCGGCTTTGAATACATGACCAAATTTCATGGACATGTCGCGGTAAAGCAGCTCAGAAAGTACATTCCCGGCAATGAGAGAGTTAAGCTCATCACGGGCTGTGGAGTGCTTAGAAGTAAGTTCTTCTAATTCATAAGCAAGTTCTTGCTCAACTTCAGTGCGTTCTTCGTCGGTTTTAGCTTCGGCAAGTTTGGTCTTGTGCTCTTTTTGAATTTTTTTCTTATATGTCTTGAATTCCTCTTTGAGTTGTTCGATTGTTTCCTCTTTGGATTTTTCATCGACCTGCGTGACGATGTAAGCCGCAAAATAAACAACTTGTTCAATAGTCTTAACCGGAAGATTTAGTAAAAGTCCGATTCGACTTGGTGTGGAACGTAAGAACCAAATGTGAGTCACAGGGACTGCGAGTTTGATGTGTCCCATGCGTTCACGACGAACAATAGAACGGGTCACTTCAACGCCACATTTTTCACAAATCACACCTTTATAGCGGATTCTTTTATATTTTCCACAGTAACATTCCCAGTTTTTGGTGGGTCCAAATATTTTTTCACAGAAAAGACCATCACGTTCCGGTTTTTGGGTACGGTAGTTAATGGTTTCTGGTTTTTTGACTTCGCCGTGAGACCAGGACATGATCTCTTCGGGGGAGGCGACGGAAATCGCAATCCCGTTGAAGTCTAATGGTGCAGGTTTTGCCATAAATTTGAGGAGTTAATTAAAGAGGGGAGCTTTTGAATAAAAAATTTAGAGACCGAAGTCTGCGTCAATAAGACTTTCTTCTTTTTTCTCTTCTTCTTTTTCTTCTTCATCATCGTCGCTAGCATCATCGTCATCACCAGCGCCAGCAGTTGGCTCAGCCGGTTCTTCGGCGGGAGCTTCTACTTCTGCGGCTGGTTCTTCGGTTGTAGCTTCTTCGGTTGTAGTTTCTTCGGTTGCAGTCTCTTCGGTCGCAGTCTCCTCAGCTGGAGTTTCTGTAGATGAAGAGCTGTCATCATAATAGCCTTCGCTAGTGTCGGTATAAGAAGCAGTTTCGTCATAGC
>CAXCBS010000004.1:0-21434 GCA_963980845.1 uncultured Candidatus Peregrinibacteria bacterium
GACGAAGGAAGATCAGGGCTTCTTTTTCAGTAACACCAAATTTTTGAATAAGTTGTTTCATTTGTCATAAATTGACGACACATTTATTATACTCTTCTTACCTATAAAACTCAATATATTATTACTTTCTGACATAATTTATTGACTTAATTGCTTTTATAGGATATTTTTACATCTTGTCAAATAACCAAAGAATATGAGAAACACACCAAATAGGATGGCTAAGCCATCCAGCCGCAACCTAGCCTTAACAGGGCTTTTCGCAGGAATGTTCTCCACTACCATCGGATTAGCTAAATGTGCCCCAAACATGAATAATGGCACTTTAGGAATGCCGTCCTTAGAAACCCCAGATCGACAAGTTACAGATTTAGATAGTGAGAGAAAAACTTTTTTTGGAAGAGCGAACGCAATTTTAGAAGCCTTAAAATTGGGATATGAAGAGAGAGTTCAAGTTTTAACAGCAGAAAAAACTGCAAGGTGTATTGAAATGCGAACAGAAGCAAATACAACTTGTGAAGTTATTCAACGTAATGCTAATGGTAAGGATCTTGCAAATATTATTCCCTCACATAGAGAAGGATATATGCTTTCTGATGATTCCCCCCCGATGGATCCACATCATATTTATCCTTCAGAATCTGAAGAAATTCCAATGACTATGCAATATGACCCAGCTGAAGTGTATTGTACTTCTTATAATGACCAAGGATTCCCTCAATCAATTGTGGCCGTATATATTGGACCTGTTTGTGATGATTCAAGCTACATGAAGTGTGAGGATGAAAAATATGCATCCATAATTGCTTACGACTGGGTTGCAGCCAGATATTTAGAACGTGGTAAAGCTTCGCAAGCTGGGGAATTTATTACTAATTTCCCATCTACTTTTTATTCCAATTTTGACTGGGATTCAGGGAAAAATGCCAGTAAAGTCAGATCTCGACCTAATCATAGCTTTAATAATGTAAGTGTAATAGGAACAGACAGCAATTTAGAGGCATTAACTACTGACTATGAATATCTATGTGAAGACGCGGCAGAGGGCTTAGATTACCCAACACCAAATTCCATAGTTGCTAGCAATGGCTATATGGATTATTTGGAGGCAATAGATGTTTTATGGGACACCTTTTATCCAATGGATGTTTTAACCCCACCGGAATGGAGTTTTTATAGATTCGAAGATAAAAGAGAAAGAGGTTTTTCTGTGCCCGTTTTATTAGATGAGCAGACTGGCATAGATGTTACCATTAAAAGGCAACCGAATGGAGAATTCACTTTTACGACTAGTGGCCAATCTCACGATGCAACCTGGTCTTTCTGTCGCCGAGATGTAGAAATGAGTGAGCTTACTGAAGATCCTTTTTTAGCGGACGAGCTTATAGATTGCGAATTACATGGAGGTCCAAAATACCAAGTTCATGATTGGTTTGATCATCCAATTTCTTTTTGGTAGAAATCCAGCGAGGACTTTTATCAGATTCACCTCTCTCTAATAACCAAAATATATGACAAACACACCAAATAGGATGGCTAAGCCATCCGGTCGTGACATAGCTTTAACAGGTCTTTTCGCAGGAATGTTCGCCACTACCATCGGACTAGCTAAATGTGCCCCAAACACAAATAATGGTTCTTTAGGAATGCCGTCGTTAGACGTACCAGAGCGACAAGTTGCAGATTTAGATCATGAGAGAAAAACTTTTTTTGGAAGAGTAAATGCGATTTTAGAAGCCTTAGAATTGGGAAATGAGGAGAGAGTACAAATTTTAACAGCCGAAAAAATTGCAAAGTGTATTGAAATGCGAACAGAAGCAAATACAACTTGTGAGGTTATTCAGCGTTATAGTTATGCTAGAGATGATGGCTATTTTCACAGAGGCAAGCCTGGTTTTATTGTGGATTATATTGACCATGAAGGTTGGCTCTACAACCCAGCTGAAGTTTATTGTACCTCTTACACTGATCAATCTTCTCCTCAGGCTATTGTGGCCACTTATATTGGGCCAGTTTGTAACTCTTATGATGAGAATGGGGAGTTCTGTAATGATAGCCAATATGCATCCATGCTTGCTTTTGATCGGGTGGCGGCTAGATATAAAAAGCGTGGAAAAGCTGAGCAGGCTGGGCGCTTTATAATGAGTTTTTCGGGAACTTTTCATGATAGCTTTGAATGGGATTCAGGAAAACATGCTAGTACAGCTTACCCAGGACATAATCACAGCTTTGAAAGTGTGACTGTTCTTCAGACTGATTCAACCTTAGCCCCGCTACTTGATGATTATTCTTATATTTGTGATGATGCCGTAGAGGCTTTAGATTTTCCGACACCGGAAGGTTTAATTGCAAGTGAAAACTACTCTAATCATATAGATGCAATTGATATCTTATGGGACACTTTTGATCCCGTGGATATTCTAACGCCACCAGATTGGGATTTTATTACTAATTTTGAAAAAGAAGGATATCATTTTGTCCCGCTGTTAATAGATGAAAACCTGGCTATTGATGTAAAAGTTTCTACCTCAACTGAAGAAGAGGGAGAATTTATTTTTGAAACTAGTGGATATACGAATCCTTCTATTCTTCCTGTGGAAAAGTGCCGCATGAGTGTAACAGGCACAGAATTAAGCGAGGAGCCTTCTCTAGTGGAAGATCTCATTGATTGTGAACTTGTTGGGGGGGGTGATTCATTTTACCTCTTAGAAAAATTTAATAATAGTTTTCATTAGTAGGGTTATCCGTAGCAGAGAAGTGCCCTCACCCCAATTTTATCCAAAAATCTCATAAACAACCTCCTGAGATTTTTCAAGTTGATCAATCTTAACCTGGCGAATTTTTAAACTATTCTTCTTTGCGAAACTTTTAAATAATGACTGACTAATTTTGTTTTCAGGTTCAATTGAAAACTGTATTTTATCTAATCCTAATTTAACGCTTCCCTTCCACACCTTCATTAATAACTCAGAGCCAATCGATGCTCGCCGGAAATCAGGATGAACGGAAATCTGCCAAATAAATAAGCTTTTTTTATCTTCAGAAGGCAGACCGCTAATAAACCCAACTATTTTCTCCCTATCAAGGGCGACAAAGCAACTCGACCCAAAATAAGTGGTAAGCATCCAATACACATATTCATGATGTGAAACTAACTTCGGGGCACAGCAGGTAATTAATTTCAAAATTTCATGGATGTCTGATTTTTTAGCTATTCTGTATTTCATGTAATTAGAGTAGCGGATAGACCCATCGTTTAGGAAGGGTTTATCACCTTCCTCGTTGATTTACCCGTGACGAGAGTCTTACTTTTTAATCGACAAAGCTATCCTAAAAATGTATAATTTATAGATGTAATCTATTCAAAATGACCGAGAAAAAAATCTGGTGTGTCGCCGGGTTGCCAGGCTCAGGAAAAACAAATCTATCCAAAAAACTATCTACTCCAAATGGGATTGAAACATTTAGTCGGGATGAAATATATAAAGAATTATATACTACACACGAAATTAACCTCGTCTTAGAATATAGTCGAGCCATTGAGGGACATACTACAAACAACATTGATGATCAAAAACACCATGAATTAATAGCGAATATTATAAAATGTGTACCAGGCCTCAGGGAACTCGTTACAGAAGTAATTCCGTTCCTAGATATTTCAGGATATATCGAACAGCCCGAAGTGGCAAAAAAATGTTTTGAAGAAATAGACGCCTATAAAGATGACTTGAATTTTTTTATTCATCTAATTTCTAATAATCAAATCCACTTGCTTTTGGCAATAATAGCCGCAAAAAGGACTTTTGAAAGAGCTACTTCCAGTGACTGTGAAATCGTTCTAATAGAGGATCCTTATTTCACACTAAGAGAAGTAAGAGATATGACCCAGGGCTTCCTTAAAGATCTAGGGTTTGATCCAGGTCTCATTGTTATTCAATCAGAAGTTGATCTATTGGTTTCTAGAGCTGAAGTACGATCGAAGATCGATCATTTAGTAAGACGTCCTTCCTCTGAAGAAATTAAGTATGATATAAATCGTGCGACTCCTTATTCCCCAGGAGAGGAGACCTGGTCGGATGTGATTGTATTAGATTCAGAACTGACTGAAGAAATAGAGGCAATAAGGTCCAGGCTTTCTGGTACTGACAATCCTTCTCCTGATGCCCCTGTTCCTTTTGTAAGGCAAATTTGATCAATATGGTGCAGCTCTAAATCCCAGCCCGAACACCATGCAGGATGGGGCAGTTTTTATTTAACAACCCCCACCCCGGCCCAGGCCAATTCAAACACGGTTTTCATGGTGTTGAAAAAATCCTCGTGCTCAATAACAACGCCCATCAAATTATCCTTGCGGTATGAGTACAGGGCCACTTTGTTTTCTGAGAAAATGTCGATGTGGATCTTGATTGGTAGTTTTTTTGAATCAATGTACTTGAGGGATCTTAGTTGTCCTTTTTCAGTGGGTTTATGTTTGCTCCCCATGGGCAGCTTGCCAGTTACAATTCCGCGGTAGGTTATCCCGGCCTCAATCCGCCGATTAATAAAATCTTCCTCATAATATTTTTCAATTTCTGGGTGAATGTTTTTATCTATTCCCATAAAACTCAGCCTGGTTGAACCCGGCACTGCCAAGAGCAGTTCCCCAATTTGTTTAATGCCATCAACACCTTCATAAAAGGTAATTTTGGGTTTGGTTTTCCCATATTTGTTATGCACCGCTAGTAATTCAGGTAGCAGTTTTTTCAGACTATTGGCGGAGTCCACAAACTGCCCAATTAAGATCCCTGGATCAGTGGGTACAAAAAAATTAAGGTTTTTTTTGATATAAAAAGAGACAAATCCCTTTTTTTGCATGGCTTTCAAAACGCTATAAACAGAGGTGCGATTTTCTCCGACATTGCGAGCTAAATTGTTAACGCCAGACTCTCCATATTCTAATAGTTTTAAATAAATGATGATTTCTTTTTTACTCATCCCAAGCTTTTTTAGTTTCAAATTATCCATAGTTGACTTAGTTAAACAACATATAAATTATAGCATTTTACAGATTCAAAAGCAAAGCCCGTTATGACTAATGACTGTTTTTATAGACAAAAAATACTCCAAACAAGATATCATGATGCCTTATCAATTCACCCCCAAACATCATGAAAATCACATCAAACAAATATCACACGCATGGCCGCAGCCTAGATTACACCGCCCCGTGCGGCATGAAAGGAACCGTTGGCGTAATGAAGCCTGGCGCCATCATTGAAGTCTCAACCGACAAACCGGAAGTTGTTCGCTTATTTAGAGGCCGACTAGCAAGAGCGATTCCTGGAATCCTTGGCCGAGAGGTTTTTGAAAAAAACGATACTTTCTACCTCCCCGGAGGACAGCCTGTTGTTCAATTTGAAGCCCTAGACGGAAATGACGTTGCCTATGAATGCATTTTTTATGAGCCGGAATTAGATTCCGAGAGAGAAGCCACACAAAGACTGATCGATTGGACTATGGGGCAAAGCCTCCTGTGATATACTTTAACAAGTATTTAAATAACCCCTCTCAAACATGGAACTTTCAATACTTGTAGCAAAAATTATGGCCCTGATGTACGGCGCGATTGGAGTTGGTTTTTTAAGTGGGCAGGTGGATACCAAAAAAATGCTTAAAAGCTTTCAAGATTCACCGGGACTTACTTTTGTTTCTGGTTTTTTTATGATTATTGTGGGAGCGCTCTTGGTTCAATATCATAATATTTGGGACCAAGGCTGGACTGTGCTGGTTACTATTATTGGTTGGGCTCTTTTGATTAAAGGAACTATTTTTGTGTCATTTCCAAAGCCGTTTCTAGCCATGAGTTCTCGGTTTGCCAGACAGGAGAAATGGATGGGCGTTTTGATAATCGCCATTGCGCTTGTGTTTGGCTATTTTGGGTTTGTGGCTTAGAACTATTCGGTCATAGCTTAAGACTAAGCACGGCATGGTTTTATTGACTTTTTCACTAAACACCTATACCATAGGTGTAGGTCTAATTTTTAATACTTACTTATGGCTCACAACAATCAAAAAACACTTATCGCTATGAAAAAAGCGAAAACCTCGCTCGAAAAAGTCATGAAAATGATTGAGGATGGCACTTACTGCATTGATGTAATTCAACAAAACTTGGCGGTAATTGGTTTAATTCGTTCTGCGAATACTAATCTACTCGAAGGTCACGTTAATCACTGCATTAAGGAGGCTTGCGAAAAAGGAAGCAAAAAAGATATCGAGCAAAAAATGGGTGAACTTATGCGTATTCTTAAAGTTGCTCAAACAAAATAATCATGAAAAAAACTTTCCACATCAAAGGTATGCACTGCGTAAGTTGCGAGATCATACTTGAAAAAGAGCTTAAAAAAATCCCCTCCCTGCGCAAGTGCCGCGTTAATCATAAAACTGGGGACGCGGAGATTTACTCAAAAGGCGACATCCCGCAAGACCAGCTAGAAAAAGCTGTTCATAGTTGCGGCTACACTCTAAGCGAAGAACGTCAAAAATTAGAAGAGGCCGCGAAACCCAACTACAACGATATTGCTTGGATTGCGGTGGGGCTTTTATTTTTATTTATTATTTTAGGGAAAATCGAAATCACGCGTTTTTTACCCAACTTTGGCAGCCAAATAAATGTGTTTATTGCGGTGCTGATGGGGGTAGTGGCTTCGCTCTCGACTTGCCTCGCTCTAACAGGAGGAATTGTGATGAGTTTTGGGGCTACGGCGCATGTTCATGAAAGGAAAAACCACTTATTGGCGCGGGCTATGCCTCACCTCTATTTTCATCTTGGAAGAATTGGCGGTTTTGTGCTGCTGGGAGGAATTCTGGGCGCAATTGGGAGCAAGATTAATTACTCGCTGACGTTCACTGGTTATTTAACAATTTTGATCGCAGTGGTGATGTTTTACATTGGGCTGCAGATTTTGAATATTGTGCCAAATATTACGAAACTTGGTTTTCATTTGCCGAAATTTTTATCAAAACACATTCATAGCTTAGAAGGAAGTGATCACCATGCGGCGCCGCTTGTTATTGGAGCGCTGACTTTTTTCTTGCCGTGTGGATTTACGCAAACAATGCAACTGGCGGCCGTGTCGTCGCAGAGTTTTTGGGAGGGAGCACTCATTATGGGCGCGTTTGCGATTGGGACGCTACCGGTACTACTCTCAATTGGGATTGGCTCAACTTATGCGCATAAACAAAAAATGAATTTTTTCTATCAAATAATTGGTGTTCTGATTATTTTCTTCTCGGTTTATTCGTTTAATTCCGGGTTGGTGTTGGCAGGGTCAGAACATACGTTGGATTTTTGGAATCGAGCCGGAGATTCAGCGGCAGCCATGATCCAAGATGGCGTTCAAGTTGTTCAAATGGATGTGGACTGGAGTTTTAAGCCCTCTCAATTTGAAGTTAAAAAAGACATTCCGGTCAGGTGGGAAATTAATGGCATAAATGTTTCGGGATGTAGCAACGAAATTGTGATTCCGTCGCTGGGAATTCGACAAAAAATTAATCAAGGATTAAATGTGGTGGAATTTACTCCGGTAAAAGAAGGTGTACTCCCCTTCTCGTGTTGGATGGGAATGATTGGTGGGCAATTTAATGTAACCAACTAAAAATGGAAACAATTAAACTGAAAATTACGGGAATGACTTGCGCCTCGTGCGTGCTTCATATAGAAAATGATCTAAAAGATTTAGATGGGGTCACGGAGGCGGTGGTTAACTTGCCGCTTAAAAAAGGAAGCGTTATTTTTGACCCTGAAAAATTAAGGGCAAAAGACATTGTTGCGGCCATAAAAAAAGCCGGTTACACGGCGGTGGCGGACGGTGAGGAACATCATGAGCCTGCGGCGGAGCACCAGTTGCGCGAGTTATTGGTGGCTGCAACTCTAAGTGCGATTATCTTGTTTCTGGGATTTGTGTGGAAGATTGAATATGGCATGGAGGTGATGATGGGATTGTCATTGATGATTTTGATTTATAGTGGAAAGGGGTTCTTTTCGCGAGGGATTCCGGACTTGCTGAAGAGGCGGCCCGCAATGGACTCCTTGGTGGCACTTGGTGTGGGGGCCGCGTTTTTGTACTCCAGTTATTTAGCGTTTTTTACAGATAAGCACGAGGAATATTTTATGGATGTGGCCATTATTACGACTTTTATTTTGCTGGGAAGGTATTTGGAAAGTCGAGCCAAAGGGCGGGCCAGCAGTGCGATTCGAAAACTTTTAGAACTTTCGGCAAAAATTGCGCATCGAATTATTAAAAATAACAAAACCGAGGACATCCCAGCGGATCAAGTGGGGCTAGAGGATTTGTTACGCGTGAAGCCGGGTGAAAAAATCCCAACTGATGGAATTATTGTTGAGGGACACGCCGTGATTGATGAGTCGATGGTCACTGGCGAAAGTATTCCGGTGGATAAACAAGTTGGAGACGGTGTTATTGGGGCGACCATAAATGGGAATACTGCGTTTACTATGCGAGCCACAAAAGTTGGCTCTGACACTGTTTTGTCGCAGATTATTAAAATGGTAAAAGAGGCGCAAATGAGTAAAGCGCCGATTCAAAAAATGGTGGATCTTGTGGCTGGATATTTTGTGTGGGGAGTGATTGTAATTGCGGCCGTGACTTTTGGTGTTTGGACGTATTTAGGAGGCGCAGCAGCGGCCTTGATTCCCACAGTAGCGGTTTTGATTATTGCTTGTCCGTGTGCGCTAGGATTGGCCACGCCAATCTCGATTGTAGTGGGGTCTGGAAAAGGAGCAGAACTTGGGATTTTGATAAAAAAGCCGGAAAGCTTGGAAAAGGCTCACCGCATCACAGCCATTGCTTTTGATAAAACCGGGACCATTACTAAGGGACATCCAGAAGTACAAGAATTTTCATTACTAAATGGTGATAAAAAAGAGGCGCTGAAAATCGCGTTATCGCTAGAGGAACAGTCCGAACATCCGCTGGCGCGCAGCGTGATTAAATTTGCAAAAAAATCCAAAACTAAATCTGCTAAAGTAGATGAATTTAAGGCTCTTCCCGGACTTGGAATTAGCGGAAAAGTGGGGAACAAGACTTATTATTTTGGGAGCAGTCGCTACATGAAAAAACTGAAAGTTTGGGAGAACCAAATTGATAAAATGGAGGAGAAAGGTTACACCGTGCTTTGTCTGGCAGATGACAAACAAATTCTGGCGCTGTTTGGCGTTCAGGATGGTTTGAAAGAAAGTTCTCGCCAGGCCATCTCTCAACTAAAAAAACACGGCATTCGGACTGTAATGCTTACTGGCGACAATGACAAAGTAGCGCAGAAAATAGCAACTGACGTGGGCATTGATGAAGTCCACAGCGAAGTCACTCCAGACCGCAAGCGAGAGATTGTAGAAGAGCTGCAAAAAGAGGGTCATTTTGTGGCCATGGCTGGAGATGGCATTAACGACTCCCCGGCTTTAGCTAAGGCTGATGTAGGAATTGCCATGGGAACGGGAACAGACGTGGCTATTGAAACCGGCGACTTGGTTTTGGTAAAGGGCGACTTACAAAAAGCGGCAACCGCTATTCAGCTTTCAAGCGCGACACTTCGCAACATTAAACAAAATTTGTTTTGGGCTTTTATTTACAATTCGATCGGTATTCCGTTGGCAGCGTTAGGATTACTTAACCCGGCAATTTCAGCCGGAGCTATGGCGTTTTCATCAGTTTCCGTGGTAATGAATGCACTGCGGCTTAAGAGGTTTAAGGGGTGAAGTTTTAGTCAGGTGACAACCCTAGCTAAATATGTTATAATATAGGGGCCTAACAATATTTATGGTCTCAAAACAAAACAATGAACCAGACAAATCTTCTTTCCTATTAGCTATGGGAGGGGCAATACTTATTGGCGCTAATCAAGGTTGTGCCCCAGGAGAAAGCTACGAAGATTTAGTAATAATTGATGCCACTACTGGCCAAGAAATTACCGGCGAAATAAGAACTAAAATGATGCGGGTTTTGGCTAATGCCGAGGAGCGATATGATTTATTTTCTTCTGGGGTCCCAGAAGTGCATGTTCACCCTGATGAAAATATAAGTGAAGTGTGCGAAGTTTCAGTGACAATAGATGGTTGTTTTGATCCGAAAACCAATGTGGTTAACTTGCCGGAAAGAGTTGCTTATTCTCTAGATAATCCGAGTTCTCAACGCATTGTTTATCACGAATTTGCCCACTCTGGCCAAGAGAGAAATGCTTCTGGACAGTATGATCTGGGGAATGAAGAATTTTTAGCTAGTTTTGGAGATTTGCCCTGGCATGGGGAATATTCTGCCCAGCCAGACGTGGAATATGACACGGATGAATGTATTAGTTTTTATTCCTGCAAGGATCAAGAAGAAGGACACGCTGAATTTGTAGGGCATAATTTAGCTCACCCACTAGCTTACCTAGCAAGACCTGATTTATATGCGCAACGAGACTTGGGAGAAGATCTTTTTGGTACTATTGATGCGCACCCAGTAGAAATTGATTATTTAAATGACTTACAAACTTCTTATGAAGAGAGCGCTTCCAGAAATAATTTTCTACTTTGTCGAGAACAAGAAGGCTCCCTTCAAGTAATTCAGGGCCGGGAAAGTAGCTCTGGCTCATACTACTATTTAACGATTACAAATGAAGACGGGCCTGAGGAAGAAAAAACTATTCATGCTTACAATCTAGACACCTTGACCCTTAGCAGCTCAGAACGAGGTTTTATTTTTGCGGAAGAGAGCGAAGACCGCAGCTTGGAACTAAATGAATTTGACTTAGAAACTGAGGAAAATCAATCGCTTGGAACTTTTGAAATGAGTCCTGAATTTGATTATGTGCCAGGGAAAAGTTGTTCTTTTAGAACTGCTGAATTTGAAAACAGGATTTATCTATTGCCTACATATGTTACGGGCAGAACTTTTGTACGCCTCCCCTACTATGATCGTGAAACCGGGGATTTAGAATATTTGGACACAGACATCCCTACCCCCGTCGGAGAACAGCTCTATATCAAGGGGCATAGCAATGTAGCCGGAGGAAAAGTGGCCTTGGAACTAGATTTTATGTTGTATACCGTGGATTTAGTAACTGGTGAAGCTATTGGAGAAGGAAGCACCGGTTATTCGGGAGCTAAGGCAGACCAATTGGCATTAAATGAAGGTGGAGACATCTATGCATCTGGAAAAATCTATACGTCTTCTGATTCTGAAGATATTTATCCTTTACTCCACGCGCAGGCTGGAGATTTTCAATTGAGCATGAACAGCGTCCCAGAAGGTGATAGCTGGGATTCTACACAAAACTGGGGCTATCCAGTAACCGCAATTGGCGAGAGGGTGTTTTTCACCCAAACTATAGATAATAGTGATGGAACTGCAGATCAAACACCAGTAGAAGTTAGACCTCACTAAATAGTGAATGCGCTAATACCGATCCTGCCACAACACATTATCAACTTCTTCTTCTAGTCTTTTGAGAGCTTTCATAATCTCTGGAGTCATTCCGCGGGACAAATAGGCTCTCCTAATATTTTTGTGAGGAGCTGTTGGTCGAGCCATTACTTCTTCAAAAAACATTCGCCCCACACCTTTAACTCTAAGTTTGTAGCCAGCGGCCATGGTTTCTGGATCTTCGCTTAAATTAAAAGGGTTTTTATTTACTCCTCCCCCTCCTGGCAATCGAGCGTTTTGCATGCTTTTAATAATAATCGTGTTAATCCAAGATTGCAAAACTGCGATTTGCATTTTTATATATAAAAGATCGTTCATTTGATAGCACGGTCTGTTTATAACAGTTTCGAGATGTTTGGTGGCAGCAATCAGTCTACTAAATCCACTTCTGACTTCAACTGCAGATTTTAATTCACCATAAACAAACCCCGCGACGTCATCAATTTTATCTAGTGTTTCATCAGAGGGCGCTGCTCCATCTTTAGTTTCTTCATCATAGTTTTCAAAAGCTTCACAAAAACCGGCCTCTATCATGTCTACCCAGCCTTTAATAAAAGCTGCTTGTTTTGCTTTTTGCTTTTTTATATTTCGCCCATGAACCGCGTGATCTACTAATAACGGCCTACTAGGGATCTCGGCGCTTTCTACTAAATAATTTGCCGCATCGGCTACAGCCGCAACAAACGGAATCGTAGGAATACTGGTATCAATAATTTCATAAACTTTTCGGGCCACTCTTGGTTCTATGTGAAAAGTTGGGATCATGGCGGGAACTTTTCGAGTAACTCTCCACAAACTTTTTAACTGCTTACTAGTAAGTTCTATCCCCTGCGCATCCATGGTTTCTTTTAGGCCAGCTTTCCATTGTACAGGATCTGTAAGATCGCGCTGCCCATCCATTTGGTCTAGCATTGAATTCGCAGCAAATACCGCCTGCCTGGAAATTACGCGATCAAAAGAAAAACTAATCGCATGCCGAGAAACAGTTCTCTCAATGGTTCTCCCTAGTCCAAAAGTGGTTCGCTCTGAAAACCTTCCAGAAGTTAAAACTCTAAGCAAATTACTGTGCTCAACTTTTCCTCCGGCAGACATAATTCGAAACAGCAAATCCGCGTCTTCGCCAGTACTTAAATGTTGAAATCCACCTATTTTTTCATATAAATCAGCTCTCATAACCATATTAGCGCCCGAAGCATACTCAGGGACTCGATCGTTAATACGACCGCTCACGTCCATCTGATACATTAATTCAAATAGTTTTTTTAAACGAAATTTAACAGCTAGCATGGCCATTCCCACACGAGCCCTGGTGGACACTTCTTCAGTATCAACTTCGACTGTTCCCACTAACCCAGCTAACTCTGGGTCAGCCTCAAATCGATCTAGAGCGGTTTGTAAGTGATTGCTAGCTAAAATTGTATCGGCATCAGTATTGATCAAAATTCCATCTGACTTCATTTCTGGAAGAATAGCTCTAACACCGGCATCGCGAGCCAAACCTACATTACATTCCTCAGGAGCGTCTTCTCCTTGCCACATGCTAACGCTGCGCAGCTCTATGTGCGGAGGCATATGAGATTTTAGCTGCTCTACTACCTCGGCAGTTTCAGCATTGGATTCTAAAACATCGGCCACGGCATCACGGGCATTATTTATAACCACCACCACGGCAATATTGCGCGGGGCAAAGTGTAACTGTCTGGCCACACTTAGAATAGTTTGTTCCACATCCCTACCCTCGGCATAGCTAGGGATCACAATGGCAGCATCAAATTGTTTAGATGGGTCTTTTCCGATGATGTGGGTCTGTTATTTTTTTTGGAGATTATTATATGTGCTTTTCTACTTTTTGTCAAGGGGGTATATTTCCTCGACTTCCATCTCCTCCTATGATTTAATTTGGTTAAGAATTTAACCTTACTTACTATGGGTGCAGGAAGAGAGAAACGTGCGTACAGTGAAATTGATGAAACTCGTCAGTCTGCGGCTGATGATCGTTTTGAAGAATTTCTAGCCAAAGTTAAAGCGGCCGGAGCAGAGATTACCCGCGATGAATACAAACCAATTTATGATGCCATGGGCCAAGACGACTATGAAACTGGAGAAAGAAGGATTGTGGAATTCACACTAGCAGGTTCAGAATTTTTAGTTAGCCGTGATGTTGAGGAGGCAAAAATCACAGGACAAGGACACCAAAAAACTGTGGTTGAATTACCATCTCCGCGCGTTGAAGTGTACTTAAAACGTCGCCCGGAAGGGACTGAACAATGGACAGTGGTAGACTTAGAAGATTTAATGTAAGAAGGGTTTAATATGAATCAAGACACTGCTTTTCGCATACTTCAATCTGGGCATAACGTTTACCTGGGAGGTTCGGCTGGAACCGGTAAAACTCATTTGTTAAATCGTTTTATTAATCATTTAAAAAGCCAAATTGTGATGGTGGGAGTAACAGCTTCGACGGGGATTGCGGCTACTCATCTAGGTGGAATTACGATTCACTCGTGGTCTGGGATGGGGATTCGGGAAGAGCTTACTCATGATGATTTAAAAAAACTACGCCGCAAGCATTATTTGCGTCAGCGAATTAATGATACCGAGGTTTTGATTATTGATGAGATTTCCATGCTAAGTGCTGAACAATTGGATACAGTGGACATGATTTGTCGTGAATTTAGAAAATGTGATCTGCCGTTTGGAGGCTTGCAAGTAGTACTTTCTGGGGACTTTTTCCAGTTACCGCCAGTAGTTAAAAACCGAGCTAGACCTAGATTTGCGTATGACTCAAAGGCTTGGGAAAGTCTGAACTTACAAATCTGTTATTTGACTGAACCTTTCCGCCAACATGACAAAAAATTCCTTAAAATTCTGAATGAAATTCGGTCTAATAACATGTCGGAGGAAAGCTTAGAATTACTAGAAGACCGCGCCCAACAATCAGTAAAAGGGAAAACCACTAAACTCTACACTCACAACACGGACGTGGATGCCATAAACTCTGCTGAACTGGAAAAAATTGATGAAGAGCCGCGCTATTATTTGATGAATTCTAGTGGATTGGATGTGCTGGTTGATGCTCTAAAAAAGCACTGCTTAACCTCTGAAAATTTGGTTTTAAAAAAAGGAGCCATGGTGATGTTTGTGAAGAATAATTTTGAAAAAGGGTATGTAAACGGAACGCTAGGGAAAATTATTGATTTTGATGCTGAAGATTTTCCAATTGTAAAAACTCATGATGGCAAAACAATTAAGGCAAAACATGTGACTTGGGCCATTGAGGAGGACGATGAAACTAAGGCACAAATATCGCAAATCCCACTACGTTTAGCTTGGGCAATCACAGTTCATAAAAGCCAGGGAATGAGTTTGGATGCGGCGGAAATTGATCTGTCTAAATCATTTGTTCCGGGCATGGGATATGTGGCTCTCTCCAGGGTAAAATCACTCAAAGGGATCCAATTACTTGGAGCAAATGCAATGTCTCTTTCCGTGGACCCAGCAATTATTCGATTAGACAAAAAATTGCGACAAGCCTCAGAAGAGGTTGAGGAAGAGTTAGGATAAAATAGCGCTCTCACCAGCCAAACGACCAGTAGACCAAGCCGCTTGCAAATTAAACCCACCGGTAAACCCATCGTAGTTAAGTATCTCACCACCAAAATAAAGTCCGGGGCATAATTTGGACTCCATGGTTTTTGGATTAACCTCTGTTAAATTAACTCCCCCAGCAGTTACAAATTCACCGCCAGCAACGCGCCCAATAATTGTAAGTGGCAAGTTTTTAAGGGCATCAATTATTTTGTTTAAATCTTTTTTCTTAAATTCGCTACAAAGCTTAGAGGTTGGAATCTCTAACTGCGCGCAAAGTTCCTCGGCAAAAGATTTTGGGATAAAAGACTTTAGAATTTTGCTAAAAACTTTCTTGGGATTTTTCTCTAATTTTTCATAAAAAGACTGCTGTAATTGTTCGTGGTTTTGCTCTGGGAAAAAGTCGATCCCAAGTTTGGCCGGACTGTTTTGATCAAAATTTTCATAAGCAGCTAAGGCGGAAAGGGCAAAAATCCCTGGGCCTGTAACTCCCTTGTGAGTAAACATTGTTCCCCCTTTGAAACTAAATTTTTCTTGGCCACGAAAAGTTAAGGTAACTTGCTTAAAAGAAAGCCCCGAAAGATTTTGTGGCCATTTTTCAGCTAGTAAAAAAGCATTCAAACTAGGCCCAAGATCGGTAATGCTATGCCCTAAACTCTCGGCAAAACTATAACCATCACCACTTGACCCAGTGTGGCGATAAGCTTGCCCACCAGCACACAAAATAACCTTATCTACCTCGAGTGTCTCGCGTTCTTCAAAATTTAAAACAAACTTTTTATCTTGTTTGGTGATGCTCTTAAGAGTGGTTTCAAAAAAAATATTTGCACCGCTTTGTTTTAAAACCTTTTGAAAAGCATCCACCACGTCCTTCCCATTATCAGACTCCGGGAATACGCGTTGATCGGCTTCTGTTTTTAGAGGGACTCCGTGCTCCTCCATCCATTCAATAAGCGCGGTTGGAGGAAAAGAATGCAAGCAAGTCCGAAGAAATCGTGCGCCCCGGGGATATTTTTGTAAAACTTCTTTTAAATCACTAAGACCAGTGGTTAAGTTGCAACGTCCACCACCAGAAATCAGCACTTTTTTTCCTAATACATTATTTCGTTCAATAAGAAAAACTTCATTTTCTCCTTGGAGTTCCATTATTCGAGTGGCGGCCATAATCCCGGCTGCTCCTCCCCCGATTACTGCTATTTTGTTCATAACAGAACTTTACTCTATTGATCTGTTTTTTGAAAGTTTGACAAACATTGATAAAAACCTAATACTATTCTCTTAAGAGGATTTTTCTTAAATTTAACAACGTCTCATCGATTCACAAGAAAACACATACGGTGTTCAACTAGGAAGGTTTTGTCCCTATACACTGGGACATGGCCAGATGACTGATAGTATAATTACTCGACATGGATTGGAGCACACTGTCATGGTGATGGGAACAGCCAATCGAACCAGCAAAAGAACTCCCATAACCAGTGCTGTGCGGGATAGTATTATTCGTGCTGTGCATCCGGATATTAGGATTTTGCATTTATCAGATTACCCTAAGCAGCCAGGAGAATGCCCAGACCAAAGGCTTATAGATTGGATCACGCGAGTGCGGACACTACTCTCTGAATTGGATGGACCTTATAAATTCTATGGCGGGAGTGAGGCAGATTTGCGGATTCTCGGCACTGCTTTTGATACTGAAATTTTGGTGGATCGCGAAACTGAGGGCCAAGGGATTTCAGCAACGCAGGCGCGCAATGCTATTGTGGCTGGTGATTTTCAAAAACTGCCAGAATTTGTAGATGAAAGAACAATTCCTATTCTAAGGAGGTGGTACAAAGAGAATATTGTTATTTAAGAACCTCCAAAATATCTTGCGGTCTATCTACTGGATATATGTTGGCGTTACTATTTTCGGCTAAACCGGCGTCTATTTGCATGTTACGACTCGCGACTCGCGGCGGAGCAAATCTAGCAATACGCCGACCTAAATCTGGGTCTGTTGCCCCATAACGAGCATGAATCCCCAAGCATCCGTAATTCCGAGCGAGGGCCATATCTTTGGCATCATTGTCACCAATAATTGCAACATGACGCGCAACCTCCGCTCTAGTCATTTGGAAAATAGCTTCTAAATCAACGTGAGGCTTTTCGTGTAAAAGATCATAAAATGGCGGCCCAGATTCTGACAATGAAGACTGACCAAAACCGGCTGGTAAATCAGAAATTTCGGCAGTTGGCATAGCATAACCGCGACTAATGTTTGATCCTAAACGTGAATGTCTGAGCCGAGACTGTGCTTGTCTTTTAGGAGCGTCTGTAATCACTATTTGCTCTAATCCGCGCCGATTAATTTCTTTCATTACAGAAGAGATCCCCGGATAAACATGCAACTTCTCCTGGCGAATCTGACTAAAAACTGTATGAACTCTAATAATTGTTTGATCTAAATTAAAATCAGAAAGATGACTAAAAAAACCGGTAGCTTGAAGTCCCTGAACTAGCCCCTCATTTTCCAAAGTCCCGGCAGCCGTATAGAACTGTTTCATGGCAGAGGCAGTATCATCAGAACTTCTCCCAGAAATCTCAGAAATCACATCACACATCGCCTCATAGGCTGGGACAGCGTAAGCCATCCAATCCCAAATAGTGTTATCCCCATCCCAGACCACGTGTTGAATTTCCTTGGTGTTTTCCATAAGAAAAGATCCTACCTTTTCTCAGTGGTTTTATCAACTATGTCTCTATTCAACCTCAGCAAAACCGATTACGTAATTCTTGCCCCAATGTTTGATGCATTTAGGACAGGTGGTGTAGAACATGTAGAGTTTTTTGAGCTTGCGTCCTTTTTTAGCTACTAAGTCTTCCATTTCTTTGCACCATTTACCGGCTTCTTTGTAAGGGCCTTCAAAAACCTTAGTTAAAAATTTTCCGGATATTTTGACGTTAGTAAGGCCTTCAACTTCTTTTGTGACTTCCATGAAATGGTTACCGCGCCATGGTGAAGGGTCGTGTGAAAGTAATAAGTAGTGATCCTTGGGGTCTGCTTTGGCTTCTTTTGCTTTTTCACAAGACTTCTTAATAGCAGAGCCCATATTAAGCGGAATGTGAAGAAAATTAATGGTATTCATTTGAACAAACAAACGATTTTCAAACACAAGTTCTTGATCATCCCAACCTGTGGGATCAAATTTCGGACAGCACCCGCCTTCGGGAAGCTCGATGTTCATTTTGGGAAGAGAATTTTTTGGCATAGTAAAAATTTAAGAATTATTTCTGACATTTTAAACAAAAATGCGTGCCCCGGCCAGCAACGCGAGTTTTTTGAATAATGGCCCCGCACTCAAGACACGGATCGCCATCACGATGAAAAACTTTTAAAAACTGGATGAAGCTCCCTTTTTTGCCATCCGCGTCCACGTAATCATTAAAAGTTGTACCGCGGTGCAAAACCGCTTTTTTAATAATAGCGCGAATGTTTTGATAGATATCTTGTTTCTCACGTTTGGTGAGCGAGTCAACGGTGCGGGTGGGTAGAACATGACTAGCGAAGAGAACTTCGTCCGCGTAAATGTTGCCAATGCCGGTTACGACTGCTTGATTTAATAGAAAAGCCTTGATGTTAGTGCGACGATTCTTAGTAAGCTCTTGCCATTTTTCAGGAGTAAACTCGGGCTTGAGTGGTTCAATACCAAATTTAGCGAGAACTTTATCAAGTTCGGCTTGGTCTACAACGCGTAAATAACCAAACTGACGAAGGTCGTTATAAAAAAGTTGTGACCCATTTTCAAAACTAAAAATCACATGTGAATATTTGTTAGGCAAATCTAGTCCCATCCCCTTTTGACTATGACCACCGGCCGTAACTTGGTTGTGATTGCGGTAAACTAGTTGGCCAGTCATTTTGAGGTGCACCAACATGTATTGCCCGGTTTTTAAGTGAAAAACCATTAACTTGCCGCGGCGCGTGATGTCAGTGAAGGTGTTTTGGGTCAGCTTAGTAGTGAAACTTTCAGGTTTCACAATTTTAGGCAGCCGCACCTCTACCTTCTTAATTTTTTTGTTAAGGATTTTTTTGGCAAGATCAGAACGAATTGTTTCAACTTCGGGGAGTTCGGGCATTAAAACCAATTAAAAAATACGCTGGGCCTTATATATGGATTGGGCAAATGTAATGTCAAATGCGCTATCCAGTTGCCATACAATTTCTCCGTCGGGCGTAACCTCAAATAGTCCCTGACTACCAGTAATCAGAGTATTCCCATTTGGCAATCTATCAGCATCTCGCAAAGGATAATAAGTTCTTTTTACAATCAAATTTTCCCAGATAGTCTCACCTGTTTCCGTGTCTATTTCCAGGGCTCGTTGAGGCTCATCCCCAAGCTCGTATTCATGCCCTTGTGTCTCCTGATTAGCCATCAAAATATTACCGTTTCCCAGCAACTCTGGATCATGCTGATAAGCACAAACATCTTCACAAATTAGATCAACAACCTCGCCGCTCGCATCAACTTCTATAATTAGATTAAAATTGCGTGGACTGATCAGAGTGTGACCGTTTTCTAATCTGATAACTGCGTTGGCATGAGCCACTCCCTCATCTTCAACTCCCTCATAAATCGCTGGATCAAGATGGTCTTTTAAATACCATTCCCAAACAATTTCTCCATCTGGCGAAACCTCTTTTACAATTGGATCATCAAGAGTGTCCCCCATCCCATAAACATACAAATAATTCCCATTCTCTAACTTATCGATGTCATGATCGGCTTGCGAATCCTTATACTCAAATAACACATTCCCAGCGCGATCGATTTCATAGAGAATATGGCCTTTATTATGATACATAAAAATCACAGTGTCGCTCTCAGGAATCCATTCCACATCATCAATAGAACCACCCGTCCCCCATTCGGGGTTTTGGTATTCCCACATAATCTCTCCAAGCATGTTTAGTTCTATAATTCGTGGTGTCTCTGGAATCTTATCAGCAAACATAGTGGTGCCGTTGTAGGCTTTTTCTGGGTCGTAAGTTATAACCTCATAATCTGAATTTTCTTGGCCACGTTCCATGGTTTCTAGGTAGGCTGGCTCGAGAATTTCTTCAACTACCTCTACTTCAGCGTTTTCGATCTCGAAAACCTCCTCAGCTGGCTCCGAGTCATAAAGACTCCACGCCAATGTAAGTAACCCTCCCACAACCGCTATCCCTGCTAATACTTGGAGTGGTTTAGATGAGATTTGCATAGATAACTATGTTAAGTGTTTTTTTAGTATGAGCATTATACATTAGATGGGATTTGAAGAGAGGCTTGACTTCTTTTGAGTTTATTGTTACAATTAAATGAAATTCAAAATAATTCCCAACATGAACAACATTGTTGAAATCAAATATGATGAGCCAACATCTCCTGATAAACGGGGATTTGATGCTTATGAAGATCTAGATCCTCCAACTAATGAAATTGATGGATTGTCGATTAGAGTTGCTTATGGTGGGCGGATGATCGCGGTAGTTGGAGAAGCGGAAGGAGAAGCCCCCGAGGGGACTATTAATGGAAAACCTATTGAATGGAATTTTGAACCTTACCAAACCGATAATCCACAAGGATCAGGTGACTGGCTGTCTATGCCAATTGAAGATGGAGAGCATGAAATAGCTGTTAATGACTGGACTGGGACCGTGGTTTTGAAAGCTGCATAGACTTTTTTGAAAGAAAACTAGGACTTTGTTCGTTATATCTATTAGATATATTTTTTTTGCATGCACGATGACTCCCACACCGCCGATCCGGAATTAGTAGCTCTGACGCTGCAAAACCCTGATTATTTTACTCCACTTGTTGAGCGTTATGAGGTAAAACTATTGCGCTATATAAGGCGTTTTTCGGGTCTGGGTAAGGAGTGCTCTGAAGATGTTTTGCAGGAGGTTTTTTTGAAAACCTATCGGAATTTGCATGATTTTGATGGGGATTTGAAGTTCTCGAGTTGGATTTATCGAATTGCACATAATGAAACTGTTAGTTATCTGCGTAAACATCGCGGAAAAGAGACGATTTCCATTGAAAATGATGATCCAGAGATGATTAATTTGCTGGATGTTTTGGAAAGTGAAATAAATGTAAGAGATGAGGCTAGGAGAACGGAAATTAAGGAGAAAGTACGAGCAGTTCTCAGAGAAATGACGTCTAAATATCGTGAGGTTTTGGTGCTGCGTTTTTTGGAAGAACTAGATTATGCTGAAATTTCTGATGTACTACGAAAACCAATGGGCACAGTGGCCACGCTACTTAATCGGGCCAAGGCGCAGTTTAAACAACTGGCTATTAAAAATCATCTAATCCTTTTACTCCATGAATAATTTAAGTAAAGCGGTGTTAGAAA
>CAXCBS010000005.1:0-20116 GCA_963980845.1 uncultured Candidatus Peregrinibacteria bacterium
TCTCGCAAACCTTATTCGCGATGCTTTTTCTATTTTAAGCAAAGAAATTCTCATTTTTGGGTATATAATTGTGCGCGAACCGTATCTTTTAAAGGCTTTTGGCCATTTTTGGCTCCAATTGCCTAGTGCGTTACGCAAAAGACGTCACATTATGCGTCACAAAAAAAGTAACGCTCGGGAGATGAAAAAATGGATTAGTGGTCGAGCTAAAAAATAGTTTATGAAACCTTTCCTTAAAATTTTGGACCAAAACGCCCTTTCAGTGCTGCTTTTGATTTTGTCTGATTTGGTGTGGGGAATGCTGGCTTTTTTAGCCGCCTATTTTGTTAGAAACAATCTGTTAGGAACAGAAATCCAGCCCCTTCCTGAGTATTTGGCGGCCATGCCAGCCGTGGCTGTGATTTTGGTGATTACTTTTTATTCTTTTGGATTATATGAACGTAGTGCTCGTACTACCAAAATTCATGAAATGCACCGCCTTTTTCAGGCCATAACTTTTGTATGGTTACTGATTATGGCCGCTTCATTTATGTATAAATATGATTACTCCCGTATTTTTGTGGTGTTGTTTTATATGCTGGGGTTGGTTTCTATTAATTTTGGGCGGTTTTTGTTTCGGCATATAAACCAAGTTCTTCATAAAAAAGGAATTGGTGTTACACGAGTTCTAATTATTGGTGCCGGACGTCCGGGCAAAAAAGTGGCCGAAGCTCTGCAAGAATACGATCAATTTGGTTATCGGATTGTAGGGTTTGTTGATGATCATGCCCGCAAAAAGAAAAACATGAAAATGTTAGGAAAAATCGCAGAATTAAAAAGCCTTATTAAGCGCCACAACATTCACGAAATTTATATTGTTAATCCCAGCATTTCCCACGAACAAATTCTAAGCCTGATTCATGAATGCGATTCTAATAAGGTTAAATTCAAAGTTGTTTCTGATCTTTTTGAAATTGTGGCCGGGGATATTAATTTAAACGAGTTAGAGGGGCTTCCTAGCTTAAATCTTCGCAAGCGTGGTCCGCGTATTTTTTATCGATTTTTTAAGCGCATTATGGATTTAGTGCTTTCAATTATTGCTACCACAATTTTCTTCCCATTATGGGCTGTTATCATTTTACTTATTCGAATTGAATCACGTGGTACTGCTATTTTTACTCAGGAGCGAGTTGGTAAAAATGGAGCAAAATTTAAAATGTATAAGTTCCGGACAATGCATTCTGATGTTGACCCAAATGACTTTGCCCCGCGCAAAAAAACCGATAAGCGCATCACTAAGATTGGCCGACTTCTGCGGAAAACCAGTCTCGATGAATTGCCTCAGTTTTGGAACGTAATTAAAGGTGATATGTCGATTGTTGGGCCGCGTCCTGAAATGCCGTTTATTGTTAAAACCTACACCGAATGGCAGCGCCGTCGGTTGGATGTTAAACCTGGGATTACCGGATTGTGGCAAATTTTAGGGAGAAAAGACCTCCCCTTACACGAAAATATCGAGTATGATTTTTATTACATTAAAAACAGATCGTTACTGTTAGATATTGTTATTTTGATTAAAACCTTTACTGCCGTAATCTCCGGCAAGGGTGCCTACTAATTATGAATATTTCCAAAAAACTTATTAATCTCACCACCCAAGATCTTATTAGATGGTGTGTTTACGCGATTATTGCCTTGGTGCCACTTATTTATTGCACTAATTTCGACGCGGCTTTTACCACTCCCAAAATCACAGTTTTTAGGATTATTAGTTTATTGATTTTAGCAATATGGGGAGGGCAAGTTTTGATTCAGAAAAAACTCACCTTACGCGCTTCGCCCTTAAATAAGTGGCTAGTTGGTTATGGTTTTGTTCTGGGGTTAGTTACGCTTTTTTCTAATTATTTTTGGGTTAGTTTTTGGGGAGATCAAGGACGTTTTTTGGGACTGGCCACGATGTTAAATTTACTATTTCTAACTGTGGTGGTGCTTAATTTTTTCACTTCTAGAAAACATGTCAGAACATATCTTAGAGTCTCGGTTTTTGTAGCTATTTTAGCTGCGGTTTACGGGATGTTGCAGAATAAAGGTTTGGTTGGAGCTGAGAGTTGGAATTTAGATCCAATGCTGCGAGTTTTTGGGACCATGGGACATAGTAACCATTTTGGTGCTTACCTCGCGTTTCATTTTATGTTGCTCATTGGACTCTTTTTAAATTCACGTAATTTAATGGGAAAAGGTTTTTATCTAATTTCTGGAGGGATAATGTTTGTGACTATTTTGGCCACAGCTAGTAGAGGCGCGTTTTTTGCGTTGCTTGGAGCGGCCATGATTTTTGTATTGGCATTTGTTTGGTTTGAACGAAAAACTATCTTAGCCCAAAAAAATAAAATCTTAGCAGGTTTAGTAGCGCTCATTGTTTTGGTAGGTGTTTTTAATCAGCCTCTTATTAGTAAGGTAAATGATTTAAGTCTTACTCAGCGTACTGTTTCTACAATTCAATATATGGCGGAGGGGAATGTCCCAGACCGAGTTAGTTGGTGGTTTAGTTCGCTCTCTATGTTCAAGGATCACCCAGTCTTAGGGCATGGTCTTTCAACTTTTCGTGATACTTATAATTTATATCGCCGCACTGATTACCGGGTGCCATTTGATATTCAGGATACCGTGACTCCCGAAAGCGCACACATGGAGTATTTTAATATTCTAGCCACGCAAGGACTGCTTGGTTTTATGTTTTATATGGGGATTATTTTGTGTTGGGTTAAATGGATTATTTTTATTTTGCGTCGGCCTGAACTTTCCAAGCGCAAACGTAATACAGCTCTTTCCTTTTTAGCGGCCGGCTTGGTTTATTTATCTCAAGTTTTGATGAGTTTTGGAGTGATTGGGACACTAGTTCCTCTTTATATTTTGTTTGGGATGTCATTGGTTTATTACCATTTAATTGCTGATCCCAAATCTCAAACCGCACAATTTGAAGATCATTCATTAAAAGACGGAGCTATTTTTTCCGGGGCAGGATTACTAATTTTCTTATTATTTTTTGGAGGACTTTTCACTTACAAACAAGCTTCCGCTGAATACCATTTTCAGCAAGCAGACCAATTTAGTAGCATTGGCGAAGTAAACGCCATGATCGAAGCCTATGATAAAACCACCCAAAACATGGGAGATATTTATGCTTACTGGGAGTCGTTTGGAATGGAAGCTTTTAATTTTAGTACCGGAAGCAATGATATTGAGGTTGTTAAGATTTTAATAAATAAATCAATTTACGCTTACGAAAAAGCCTATGAATTGGTTCAGACACAACCTTATTTACAGGCTAACTTAGGGCTTTCTTATACTGTGTATGCCGAGGTGTTAGAGGTTGAAAACAAACCAGTAGAAGCCGCTGCCGCTCGCGAGACTGGCGAAAAATTCTATCAAGAGGCAATTGAATTAGGTGTTAATAATCCACGTTACGCTTATAATTATGGACTGCTTTTAATGGGATTAGGACGCGACGCCGAGGCTCGTGATGCTTTTCTACATATTTTAACTTTCCGTGATCCATATCAGGATGTTTACAGCCGTTTGGCTCAAGTCGAAGTTAATGAAGGTAATCACGAACAAGCCCGGGCCTATGCTCAAAAAGCACTAGAAATAGATCCCGCTGATCAAAAAGCCAAAGAAGTTTTAGAACGGATTAATTCTGAAGTCTAAAGTTCTTTTGCCCTGGCATATGCAGCTTGCATGGCTTTGTTAATTAGGCTTTCAAAACCTCCTTCACGCAGGGCGCTTAACGCTTTTTCCGTGGTCCCTCCTTTGGATGTGACATTTTTTCTAAGCTGAGCAATATCAGTTTCATTTTTTGCTAATTCCGCGGAGCCTAGAACAGTCTGCACTGCTAGTTTTTTAGCATCCTCTTCATTTAGTCCTAGTTCTTTTGCTCCGGCAATCAAGCTTTCTAAAAAATGAAAAACATAAGCCGGACCACTCCCTGAAAGAGCGGTTACCGCATCAATTTCATCATCATTTTTAACTTCAATTGCGACCCCAAAACTTTCCAGCATTTTCTTGATTAAGTCTTTTTGTTCATCTGTTGTGTCACTACTTGCCACCCATCCTGAAGCTCCTTGCCCAACTAAGGCTGGAGTGTTTGGCATTACACGTACCACTGGGACTTCGCTCCCTGCTTGCAGTTTTTCAAGCGATACTCCAGCGGCAATAGAAATTACTAATTTACTCTCTACTTGGGGCATTACTTCTAAAATATCTTGCGGCTTAACTGCCAGTAGTGCCACGTCCACTGGTTCAAATTCTGAGATAGCTCGCGCTCCCATCTCCTCCGCGGCCCGCATCTTATCTCTGGAATGATCCATTACCAGGATTTCATCAAACAATTTATCAGGGGCGTTTAGGAGCGCCTCACAAATTGCTGACCCCATATTTCCAAAACCAATCATAAGTAATTTCATGAACTCATTAAAACTGATATAATTCGGTTTGTAAAATTTAAGCCTTCCAATATGCCTCCCAGAAAAAAGAAAAAGTCTAAGAAAAAAGATAAAAAACTAAATCCCAAATATATAGGTTGGGGGATTTTAGGGTTTTTAAGTTTAATGTATTTAGTAGCTGTTGTTAAAACCGCCTGGATGTCTGACGATGCTTACATCGCTTTTCGGGTGGCTGATAATTTTTTCCACGGGAATGGCCTGACTTGGAACATTGCGGAGCGAGTGCAGGTTTTCACTAGCCCACTCTGGACTTTGTTGCTTACTTTTTATTATCGTCTGACCGGCGAAATGTATTACACGGCCACGGTGATTTCGGTTTTGGTGTCGTCTTTGGCTGTGGGGCTAATGGTTTGGAACCGCAAAGTAACTCCAAACATTTATGCGGCCGGGCTCGCCATGTTAGTTTTTGTATTTTCCAAATCTTTTACTGATTATTCAACTTCTGGGCTTGAAAATCCCATGATTTATTTGTGTTTAGGTGCTTTTATTACTGTGTTAGTGAGTGGAGAACTTAGTTTAAAACGTCTTTTTTGGCTCACGCTTATTGGTGCTTTTGGAGTTTTTAATCGGATGGATAACCTGCTGTTTTACTTTCCCGCGCTTGTTTACGGGCTTTGGGTGGTTGGACGTCAGTCTGGTTTTATAAAAACAATTGGATTGATGGCCCTTGGTCTTACCCCGTTTGTTTTGTGGGAAATTTTTAGTCTTATTTATTTTGGATTCCCTTTTCCAAACACGGCTTATGCCAAGCTTGGGGCTGGATTCCCTTTTAGTGAGGTTTTAACGCATGGTTTCCAGTATTTTGAGCGAACCCTTAAATACGATGTTATTACTTTGATAGCCATCGCTGGGGGCTTAGGAGTAGCAGTTTATAAGCGCAAGGATTGGCAGTTTGTGACTTTGGCAGCAGGAGTGTTTTTGTATTTGTTATATATTTTGAAAGTTGGTGGTGATTTTATGGATGGAAGATTTTTTAGCGGACCGTTATTTGTAAGTGCTGTATTAGTGGCTCGCGGAGCCAAAGATTTTTCTAACAAAGCGATCGCCGGACTTGCCGTGACTGTGATTGTAATTGGATTTTTATCTCCTTTTACTCCTATCACTTCGCCCAAAGCTTACAAAGATGTTTATTATGACGGACACATCCCAATTGACTGGGATTCTGGGATTGCTGATGAACGCGGTTATTATTATGACACCACTGGACTTTTAAATAATATTGGAGAGAAAAAAGTTCACCAAAACGAAGGCGCCATGGTTGGCTTAGCTGTTCGGTACGAGGGGGATATTGATTTGATTTTAGCTGGAGCTACTGGTTATCAAGGGTTTTATGTGGGACCAGACACTTACATTCTTGATTTTCATGCTTTAGGGGACGCTTTCTTGGCTCATACTCATTTAGCCAGACATTATGGCTGGTGGCGACCCGGACACATTGAACATGTTTTGCCCGCTGGCTACACCGAGTCTGTTTTGGGTGAAGAGAGCTTAATCGAAGATGAAAACTTGCGTGAGATGCACAATGTTATTAACACCATTGTACGCGGTCCAATTTGGAACAAGGAACGGTTTATAACTATCGCTAAGTACAACCTCGGATTTTATGATCACTTAAAAGAGCCGGCTGATCCTGAGAATTTCCGCTACATGGATACTCACGATATTATTGGACGCATCAAAGAGCTGGCGGTTGACCCTGAGGCCCGTCCATGGGTAATAACCCTGGATGATCCAATTTGGGATTATTATTCTACTGGCTGGCCCGCTTCTTCCGTGGACTACGAGTGGATTTCTCCGCTTTCAGAGCCGCCTCTAGGGCTTTAATCGCTACTTCTTGCATATCGTTATCCGGTTTTTTGGTAGTGATTTTTTGAATCAAAAGTCCGGGCACTGCCATCCAGTGCATAAACCAGTTATGCTCAAATTTTCCAGTAATGCGTAAAACTTCAAAAGAGATACCCGCAATAAATGGAAGAGCGGCAATTCGCTCTATTAGCTTAAGCGCAAAAGAGTCTTCCTCCGGCATAAAAGTGTAAATAATAACACTTAAGAAAAGCACCCAAAAAATAAATGAAGTTCCACAACGAGGATGCTCAGGATTTTCAGCTTGGCAGTTTTTTACAGTTAATTTTTTCTCATGTTCATATGCCCAAATAGCTTGATGCTCAGCGCCATGATAAGCAAACACACGTCGCACATCTGGAAGGAGGGAAATAAGCAACAAATAAAGCACAAAAACCAAAATCTTAGTTAAGCCATCCACAAAATTAAACAGCAGATAATTATTTTCAATTACACTTGAAACACGGCTAGCTCCTTCGGCCGCCAGTAGCGGTAAGAATTTAAACAAAAACAAAGCAAAAGCAAACACAAATACCAGATAAAGACCCCAGAAAATTCCACCTAAGATTTTTTTGAAAGTAGATTTCTCTTCCTTTTTCTTGGGCAGCTTTTTACCCTTTTTCTTAGCTTCTTCAGCGTCAATGTCTTCCATCATTATGTCGTTGGAAAAAAGCAGCGCTCGCATCCCGATCTTAAGCGATTCATACAAAGCAATAACGCCGCGCACTAGTGGAAGTGCACAAAACTTATATCGTTTAGCTAAGCTTACGTATTTTTCTTTTTTAACAACAATTTTTTTATTAGCGCGCCTGACTGCCATTACATAAAAATTTGGGGAACGCATCATTACGCCCTCAATAATGGCTTGGCCTCCCACTGCGAAATCAATTTTTTTCTTCTTTGGCATACGGAGTTCACCTTACACAAATTGAATCGTCTAGTCGAGTAAATTATTAATGGTGTAGGGGAGCTGCAGAGCTAGGTCAGTGGCGGTGTATCCAAACCCTTTTTTTACACGTAAATCTTCGCCTGCTTGGCAGATAATAAACACCCCAATTCGAGCCGCATCATAATGAGATAATTTACGCGCCATTAAGCTCCCAACAAAACCAGCTAAAACATCGCCAGTTCCGCCGGAGGTTAAGCCCGGATTTCCGGCTTGGTTAATACAAAATTTTCCTTTTGGTGAGCAGATAATATCTACTGGGTTTTTAAGTGCAATATTCACATTTAATTCCCTCGCACATTTTTTTACCATTTCTACTTTTTCAATCAAAAGCGACGGGAAACGTTTATCACATAAATTAGAAAATTCCTGAGCATGCGGTGTAATCAAAATATTGTTATTGTCGCGAGTTTTCTCCCTCGGGATCGCATAAATAGCCTGCGCATCCAAAACTACCGGACACTTCACTTTTTTGATAAGTGCCTCAATCGCAGACAGAGTTTCTTGTCTCTCCCCAATCCCTGGCCCAATCACCAGGCAATTTTGTTTTTCACTTTCAAAATAAAGCGGCTCCACCCCCCGCGCATCTAAATATTCGCCGGGAAAAGCCTTCACAATAAAATCCGGATAATAAGTTCGACTAACCTCAAAATTACATTCCGGCACACATAAATGAACCAAATCAGCCCCGCCAAATAACGCTCCCATGCCGGCCAAAACCGGAGCTCCATAATAATCCAAACTTCCCCCTACAATCATCACTCGGCCGTGCATGCCCTTATGTCCATCAACCTCACGCTTAGGGTAAAGTTCTTTAACTTCTGATTTTTTGACCTCAGTCAGCATCAAGATGGGGCTAGAGGACTTATGATTATAGCAAAAAAAGCTTTTACAAGCCACAAACTCTTGTTTTTAGAGCGGCCGCGTTTGCCCATTGCCACGCACCACCCATTTAAAAGTTGTCAGTCCTTCAAGCGCAAAAGGTCCTCGCACATGTAGTTTTTGTGTGGAAATCCCAATTTCAGCGCCTAGTCCAAACTGAGCACCATCACTAAATTGAGTCGAAGCATTTACATACACAGCGGCCGCATCAACTTCACGCAGAAACCGTTCTGCCGTCTCCTTGTTTTCTGTACAAATTGCCTCGGAATGTTTAAGGCTGTGCTCAGCAATATGATCAATGGCCTCATCTAGAGATGAAACCACTTTAATAGCCAAAATATAATCCAAAAATTCTTTTCCAAAATCATCTACCTGCGCTGCAATTCCCTCACTCCCCACAATTGAAAGCGCTTTTTCATCACAGCGAAGTTCAACATTTTTCTCACGTAACATGGGCGTAATTTTCCCTAAAAACTCTTCAGCAATGTCCGCCTGCACCAGCAAAGTATCAAGCGTATTACAGATAGAAACACGCCTAGTTTTAGCATTTACTGCAATATCCGCCGACTTATCTAAATCTGCATCTTTATCAACATAAGTGTGCACCACCGAAGCTCCAGTTTCAATTACCGGAACCTTTGAATTCTCTACCACAAAATTAATCAGCCCCTTGCCACCACGCGGAATAATCACATCTAAATAATTGCGCAATTTCAAAAATTCACCAGTAACTGATCGATCAGTAGTATCTAAAAACTGCACTGCCCCAGCCGGCACATCTGTGCCCTCTAGCGCGGCGCGCATAGTTTTTACTAGAGCCCGATTAGAGGAAATAGCATCAGAACCACCTTTTAAAATCACTGCATTTCCGCTTTTCAAACAAAGCCCCGCCGCATCCACAGTCACGTTAGGCCTAGATTCATAGATTATGCCAATCACACCGAGCGGAACCCGCACCTTTTCCAAGGACAAGCCATTTGGCCGCTCGTCCCGACTCAATATCTTCCCTACTTCATCCTCCAGGCTCGCCACATTTTTAAGTTCATTCACAATTCCTTCAATTCGCGCTGCATCTAATTTTAGTCGATCCACCATCACTGTTTGACCAGCCTCTTTTGCCCGAGTTACATCTTCGGCATTAGCTGCCAAGATCTCATCTTGCGCTGCCAAAATAGCTTCTCCCATCTTAATAAGAGCCTTATTCTTTTGTTCAGTGGTTAGGGTGGCCATAATGCGCGACGCTTTTTTAGCGGCCGTTGCTTGCGATTGAAGATTCATGAAAAATACGTTAAATACGTCCTAGATTGTAGCACGGTGATCTGTTGCTTTCCTAAATAATTTTCCCTCCGCCGCGTTTGGGAAGAGTCCCTCGCTTAGCATGGGAAGCCGCCACTGGAGCGATCGTCGGAGCAACTGCTGGAGTTGGGGCCGCGCTTAAAAAAGCAGCACCAGTTTCTGAGGCATCAGGCATTGGAGCTGGAGTGGCGTCAGTTGCCGCTTGTACCTCGGCTGCCACCTTGGCCACACCTTCTACATTTTCTTGAATTGGGGCTGGGTGCTGGATGTCTTGTATTTTTTTAGCTCGTCCGGCTGCTGCGGCGACATTAACTGCCAAGGCCGCTTCTTCTTTTTCGCGTTGGGCTTTTTTAGCTGCAAATTCTGATGACTCAGCTTCATAAACCGGGATCATCACATCCTCAGTATTTTTATCCATAACTAGAGTTCTAATTGGGAATGGAATTTCAATTCCGGCGGCATCAAAATGTTTCTTAATAAGTTTAATTACTCCAGATTTTGTACCAACCCAGTTAGATTTAGAATCTACCCAAAACCGCACTAGGAAATTAATTGAGTTGTCTGAAAATTCATCTAAAACAATAGCTGGCCCTGGCTCTTTCAAAACCGGTGGGTGTTCATCTAAGGCCTCTTTAATAATTTGGGTAGCGTGTTCTAAATCAGTTCGATATTCAACTCCTACTTCCACTTCAATTCGACGGAAAGGATTAGAGGTAAAACTTGTCACTTGATTAGTAAATAACTGTGAATTTGGAACAATTACCCGAGTTCCATCCAGAGCTTTCAAAATAGTAGCTCGAGATTGAATTTCAGTCACCTGTCCAATCGTGTCATTAACTTTGATGTAATCTCCCAGCGTAAACTGGCGATTTACTAAAATCATAATTCCCGCAATAAAATTCATAATCAAATCTTGCATGGCAAAACCCATTCCAAAACCAACCGCGGCAATAATTGCAGTCAGATCAATTCCCGCAATTTTAAGTGAAATCGTCACACCAAGCAGCAAAACCGCCACATAAGTTGCGCGTCCAATCAGAACCAAAACTTCCTGATCATCCTCGGCTAATTTGTTTGAAACTCGATCAACAACTTTTTCCTTGGTAGCTTTTGCAAAAATAAAAGAGCAGGCAAAAATAATCATGGCTGCAATCCATTGCGGGGCGCTAGCCCAAAGAGTTCCAAAAAAGTCTGTTAAACCTGATGTTGTTTCGGTAGCGGTTGCATTTCCTTGGTCGGTAATGCTGGCGGCCAAAGCAGATTCTAGGCTCCAGATCATGGCTGACAGCCCCAATAGTGAGGCAAAGATTAGTTTTTTTAGTCGTAAGACCATTTGTTTTGGTGTTAGTTTTATCAAGTAATTATACCAGAAAAGGGCACCTGTTTCAAGTGCCCCTCGCTGTGTTTTTGTTTGATACGCCTAGTCTATAGGTCGTAATAATCGCTGTCGTCATCTGGGTCGTCATCGTAAAACTCGTCAGGATCTTCATCGCCCTCTTCCTCCTCCTCTCCTTCTTGCATTTCTTTCCAATCACCGGAGTCATCTTCATCGTCTTCATCAACATCACTCACCTCCCAGCCTAAAGTGTCTTTTTCAAAAGTACGCAACGCATCAATGCCCCCGGCTGCGACAATATCAACGGCTTCGCAAAGGGCTCCTATAAAAGCTGTCTGATCAGAGCTTCTTTCCTTAGCGTGTTTAATTATCGCTAGGCGCTCTTTTGTGTCTAAAGACCCTTCAGCTAGCTTAAGAATAATGGTGAGGTCGCGTTCTAATCCTGTTAAATAATCATCTTTCATAATATTAACAGCCTTAACTAAGGCGTCTTCAACTTGTTGGCCAAGCTCTGTTAAAACAGGTCTGAGTAAAGTCTCTGTAACCTGTTGAAAAATACCATCAACAGCATTGTGAACATTTACACCATCTTTAAGAGAAACATTCTGAATAGCCGGCACGATTTGTTCGGGTTTAAACCCGGCCACATGTAGTCTGGCAAATAATTTAAGCATATCTCTTTTTAGCTCCTCTCCGACTAAATGGGGTGCTTCATTTGGCTCTAGGGCTGGAGCATTTTGAACATTAAAAGTTGCAAGAATTTGATCGGCCAATTCATCCGAGCCAACGTTAGGACCTGGTGTTGTCATATAAAGAAAGTTAGAAAAAGTAAATTCTCAGCAAATCTCCGCCTTTTTTGAGTTGAAAATTTGTTTGGCCCTAATTAAAAAGGGAATACTGTAATTTGTCAACAAAAAGCTAAGATCACAAGATTACGGATCCATGCTACAATACAAAAAGCTTAGTTTTTAACCTCAAATTTTATGGAAGGAGTAATAGGTTTTCTCGTCCTAGCCGTTGGTTTCGTGATTCTTATTTCGATCCGTCAGGTCAATCAATATCAACGTGGTGTTAAGTTCACTCTTGGTAAATATACTGGCACAATCGAGCCAGGTTGGCGTTTAGTTATCCCAATTTTTCAGTCCATGATGAAGGTGGACATGCGTGTGAAGGCTGTAGATGTTCCGAATCAGGAAGCGATTACTAAGGACAACGTATCGGTCATGATTAACGCGGTTATTTATTACCGTGTTAGTGATGCCGCTAAGGCGATTTTGGAGGTTGAAAATTTCTATTACGCCACTAGCCAACTTGCCCAAACCACCATGCGTAACGCGGTTGGAGAGGTGACTCTTGATCATCTTCTTCAAAACCGAGAAGAAGTTTCAACTAATATTAGTGTAATCATTGATAAAGCGACTGATCCTTGGGGAATTAAGGTACAAACTGTGGAGCTTAAGGATGTTGTTCTGCCAGAGGATATGAAGAGAACTATGTCCAAAGAGGCCGAAGCTGAACGTGAGCGTCGCGCCGTTGTTATTAAAGCTGAGGGTGAAGTGGCTGCCGCTGAAAATCTTACAAAAGCAGCAACCATGCTAGGAAGTGCTCCTGGAGCTCTTCATCTACGTACTCTTCAATCTGTTAATGACATTTCTTCTGATCAATCTAATACTACTATTTGGATGCTTCCAGTAGAAGTTTTGGATGCTATGAAAGGAATGGTGAAGAAATAATTTATTTAAAAATGACCAAGCTATTTGGGATTGTTGCCCATCCGGTAGAGCATTCGCTGTCTCCTGCCATGCAAAATGCGGCGTTCAAGGCGCTCGGGATTGATGCTGTGTTTGAAAAATTTGATGTTCTCCCCGAGGACTTAGCTGAATTTATGCAACGCACTGATATAGAAGGATTGGCTATTTCTCTCCCACACAAACAAGAAATTGGCCAGTACTTGGACCAAGTTGAACCCGAAGCCGCAGAAATTGGGGCTGTAAACACCATGTATATAAAAGATGGAAAACGCATTGGTAAAAACACTGATGCTCCTGGATTTTTGCGCGCCTTGCAAGAAGTTACTGATTTAGACGATAAACGCGTTGTAATAATGGGCGCTGGCGGCGCTTCTCGGGCCGCCATTTCAATCTTAAAACCACTGGTGAATTCCATTACCATAATTAACCGCACTCCTACCAAAGGCGTTGATCTCGCCAAAGAGTTTGGAGTCCGTTATGGCGGCAATTTTGAAGATCTTTTCACGGAAACTCCAGATATTTTAATCAACGCAACTTCTATTGGTCTCGAAGGACATGACGAACCAGATTTGGTTCCCGAAAACTTCCTTAAGCCCGACATAACGGTGTTTGATATTGTTTACCGTCGCGATGGCCAAACTAAACTTATTCAAACTGCCAAGAACGCTGGTTGCACCACTATAGATGGCAAAAAAATGCTGCTTTACCAAGGCATGATCCAGTTTAAACTCTGGACCGGACAAGAGGCGCCACAAGAGGTGATGGAAGCGGCTCTCTAGTTTTTCCCGAGGAAATCGGCACCAGACTCGTTTTTTGGTTTATTCTCTTCTTCCTCCTCATCCTCTTCAGTTGGTTCAACCCCATAGTTTTCATCATCACCATATTTGACTTCGCTACTTAAGAAATCAATTCCATATAAGCGGTAAATTTTTTCGTAAACTAGACCCATCAAACCACTAAAAATTCCAATTGCTCCCCAGATAACTGGCAAAGCCAAGAACAGCAAAATAATCGGCTGATCAGAGCTCACACTATAAAAGAAGAAATAAATTCCTGCACTTACCAAAACTGAAAAAGCTGTACTATAAACCCCGAGTAGGGCGTATTTGTGATCAGCAATAATTTCTAAAATTAGGGCACTAACAAACGCGCTCACCACCACTTGCAAAGCCGCCACCGAAGATAACATTTCCACTTTTAACCCGGAAATCAGCATATAAACCGGCACCAAAACAATCAAAATCACAATATTTGCAATAAAAATTTGGTACAAACTTGTGGTTAAGGCCACGTATTTTTTACGATCCGAAAGACCTAAAAACAGTGGTCCCAGCAAGTTAGAAGCCAGGGATCCCAAAAACATCATGGCAATAAAAACAAACACAAATAACGGGTGAACAGTGCCATCTTCACTACCGGCACCAAGCGCAGACTGTAAAATTCCAGCACCTAAAATTGAAATCAAAATCACTACCGCTGTACCAACTACGCCACCACCAATGCCACCAAGGGCGCGAAGTAGTAGAATCATCGGAGAAACCGGGAGAGGGCCAACATCATTATTCATGGGAGGGTTGATAAGAGTAAAGTGCAAACAGGAGTACCCCGACTACAATCGCGGCGTCCGCGAGATTGAAATTCGGCCACGGGCCAATCCCAATGAAGTCGCGGACCACGCCTAGGAAAATCCGATCATATAGATTTCCCAACGCGCCTCCTATAATAAGAGCTAAAAATATTTTAACAGAAACCTTATTAAAATCGAGTTTTAGAGCTGTATAAGTCGTGAGCCCCGCCAAAATCAGTACGCTTAAAACAATTTGAATAACTTGTCCGAGTTCCACTCCAAATGCAATTCCTGGGTTTTCTGAAAAACGAAGCCCCACTCCTTTAGAAAACTCAATCGGAGCTCCAGGTAACACTGCCGCAGCCCAAGATTTAGTGAGCAAATCAAGTGCCAAAACAGCCCCGAGCACTCCCACAAAAATAATCCACTTTTTCATGCATCTAAGATACGGGGAAATCCCCCCCAGAGCAATCTTGCAAAAAAAGTATAAATATGGTAAAATTAACAGATAAAAATACAAAAATGTTCAAACCACACCGACAAATACAAAAAGAACAAAAAAATTCTGGGGAGAAGGCTCCCTGGCTTATCCCTGACGATGAACGGGTTATTTATGGAATGGAGCAGCAATTAGAAAAGGGATGGAGTCAAATTAACGGTGAGCGAGGCGCAGTGAATGAAGCGATTAATGGAGTTTTAGGGGCTACAGCCAAAACCATGGAGGTTGGCGTTGATGTGCTTTACCCCTTAACAGAAGTGGCTAATCAGACTAGAGAAGCTTGGAAAGACGTAACTCAAAATGCTGTCGGAGCCGTAACAGAAAGAAAGGCCGGCGAGGCAATTGGCTACACTGCCAAAGGATTTGGACGAATTTTAGCTTCACCATTTATTGGGGTTTGGAAATGGCCACGTCGTTTTGTTCAGGCTGGTTATGATGCGGGTCGCGCCTTAGAAGATTTATCTGGTATAAAATTTAGAAATGACCCCGAGAAAGGTGTAGGTGTTGGGATGCATGAAAAAGGACTCCTTCGAGCTGGTTGGTCACTGACAAAAGGTGTAGGAGGTGTTTTGAAAGCTCCGTTTACACCGTTTTTTAATAGGAAAAAGTCAAAGTCAAAACCAAAACCTAAGGAGGACGGTAAAAATGGAGATAAGCCCAAAGAGGAGGAAGAAGAGCTAGATTTGGCCGCCTAAACCTTAGAATAACTAGAAAGATGTAAATGAAGAAAGTGAAACCCCTTTCTCTTATTAACATTTATCTATTATGATAGCCCCATGCCTCCACGAACCAAAAGACGAAAGCGCGCCACTGTTCATCGTGAACGCACCCCCAAGGGTCATCAAATCGATCATTTGCTTTTGATTACCGTGTTGGCTCTTCTGATTTTTGGGTTAATTATGATTGCTAGTATTGGGGTTCCTAAGTCAATTCACTTGTCTGCTCCAGACATGCTTTATCCGAATTGTGGAAGTGATGATGTGGACTGTTATTTGATTTTGAAAAATCATTCTATCAGGTTGATTATTGGGCTTTTAGTGTTTTTAGGAGCTCTCAAAATTCACTACAGTTTTTGGCGCAAAATGTCGTTGCCATTTTTTGCCTTAGCTTTTGGGTTGCTGATGATGGTGTTGTTTTTTGGGTCAGATCACAATACTTTTGCGCGGAGTTGGCTTAGTATTTCATCAATTCCTTTTTTGCAATCTGTGCAGCCAACTGAAATTGCTAAACTGGCGCTGATTTTTTATTTTGGAACCTGGTTAGATCGCAAACAAAGAGATAATGAAATTAATACTTTTCAGGGAGGATTTTTGGCTTTTTGTGTGGTGTCGCTGTTACTTATTGGGCCGGTGATTTTTCAGCCGGATTTGGGGTCTACATTGGTGCTCGCAAGTATTGCGGCAGGGATGTATTTCATTGCCGGAGCAGATTGGAAACATATTTTATTAGGTGTAACAATTGCCAGTTTCTTAGCTATTATTACGGTTTCAAATTCTGATTATTTAGGAAATAGATTTAGTGCTTTTTTAAGTCCCACAGTTGAATGTGCAGAAGATTATTGCTGGCAGTCTGAGCAGTCGAAAATTGCGGTTGGTAGTGGTGGTGTTTGGGGAAGAGGGTTAACTCAAGGTATTCAAAAATCATACTGGTTGCCACAGGCTTCGGATGATTTTATTTTTGCTGCTTCCGCTGAGGAAATTGGGTTTATCAGGGTGGTTTTTGTGATAATGGCTTATTCCGTGATTATGTATAAAGGTTTTCAAATTGCGAACTATGCACCTGATCCTTTTGCGCGTTTAACCGCTGCTGGAATTACGCTCTGGATTAGTGCGCAATCTTTTATTAACATAATGGTGAACATTGCGCTTTTCCCGGTTACTGGGATTACCTTGCCATTTGTTAGTTACGGAGGCTCATCCATGGTGATGACTCTCGCAGCTGTAGGTGTGCTCCTCAATATTTCTAAATACACCACTCATCGTGCGTATACTCCTCAGTGGCGGCGGAACAGCCGGCCACGTCTTACCCCATATCGCCGTCGTTAAGGCCATAAGAAAAAAATCTCCTAAGGCCAAGTTTTTGTATGTGGGATCTAGCTCCGGACCAGAACGAAACTATGCTAAAGAGTGGGGTATTCCTTTTAAATCAATTCCTACTGGCAAGTTGCGTCGTTATTTTAGTTTGAATAATGCTATTGATGCGGTTAAGGTGCCGCTTGGAGTTTTGAAATCACTTCGTATTATTGCCTTTTTCCGTCCAGATGTGATTTTTAGTAAAGGGGGTTATCCCGCGGTTCCGGTTATGATTGCGGGTCGGATTTTACGCAAGCCAGTTATTATTCATGATTCTGATGCCGAGCCCGGTTTAACTACTCGCATTGCCAAACGTTTTGCTAAAAAAATTCTGTTCGGTTATCCCGAAGCCGCCAAAAAATTCCCTAAAAAACAATCAGTTGTTACCGGAATTCCTATTCGTGACGAAATTTTCAAAGGCGGAATCAAGCAAGGTCTTGATCTAACCGGCTTCACGGCCGCCAAACCAGTCATACTTATCATGGGCGGCAGCCTCGGTGCTCAGAGTATCAACAAGGCTATCGAACAAGCTCTTCCCGATCTTCTTAAATTCACTCAAATAATCCATGTCACAGGCCGCGGCAAAAGCCTCAAACACATCCCAGGCAGAGCCAAAGGCCACATTGGTAAATACAAATCATTTGAATATGTAGACCAAGAACTCCCGCACCTTTATGCTATTTCTAATCTGGTGATCGGGCGCGCCGGCGCTAACAGTATTGCCGAAATTCAAGCTCTTAAAAAGCCAAGCGTGCTTATTCCGCTTGGGCCACCAGTTAGTCATGGTGACCAGTTAGCCAATGCCAAGGTCCTGCATGATCGCGGCGGTTGCGTGGTAATTCAAGATCGCGATTTAAGTCCCGAAAAACTTACAAAAACTTTAAAACAAATTCTCAGCGACCCTAGAATGCAGAAACGAATGAGCCGCAAAGCCTATCATCCTTTTAACCCTAAAGCCGCGGGTCGTATTGCCAAAATCCTGCTCGCCGAAGCCAAGAAGAAGTGATAGGATAAAAACATGAAAGTAGGAATAAATGGACGTTTTCTTTGTGAACCCTATACCGGCATAGGGCAGTACACTGAAAACCTGTTAAATGCCATGGCCAAGCTCCGCTCAGACATTGAGTGGGTAATTGTGGTGCCTACTGTTCCACCAAAATCTGTGCGCCTTCCCAAAAAAGCACGCCTTTTTGTTTTATCTGAAAAAGAAAAAATCCCAACAACCAGCTTACGCAAGTTTCACTGGGAACAGGTTCAAGTTCCGGCCATATTCAAACAAGAAGAAGTTGATGTGGCTCATTATCCGTATCCTTGTAATCCGCGCCTGGGTCGCAAAACAGCCAAAACAATTGTTACGGTGCATGACATTATTCCTTGGGTGCGCCCGGAATATCGTCGTCGACTTCGTACCCGTCTTTATCAAAAAAACGCTAAAAAAGCCTTAGCTCGGGCCGATCATATTATCTCTGTTTCTGAAACCACGGCCATTGCTCTTTCCGATCACATTCGTTACCCATACGAACGCATAAAAATAATTCACGAAGACGCCAGCCCAATTTTTTCTAAAAAACGCCTTCCCAAACCTAAATCCGCGCGCCCTTATTTTCTCTATGTTGGGGGTTATGACAAACGCAAAAATGTGCCCAAATTAGTCGAAGCTTTTCAAGAATATGTTGCGCCAAAATTCGACATAGATCTAGTCTTAGTAGGAGCGAAAAATCGCTTAAACAAGCACTACACAGACCTTTCTTATTTGCAAAAAATACTTAAAAAGACTAAAATTAAAGTTCCCCAAGGGAAAAAGCACGGAAAAGTGATCAGGACTCCGTCACTAACCGTCAAAGAACTAGCCAACTATTATCAAAAAAGTCTTGGCTACGTCAACGTCTCACTGGCGGAAGGATTTAATATCCCTTTGCTAGAAGCGGCTCACAGTGGCACCCCGATTATCATTTCCGACATCCCAATTCATCACGAAATTGTGGGGAAAAGCGGATTGTTTTGTAATCCCTTAAGCTCTAAAAGCATTGGCAAAACTCTCTTAGATTTCTGCCAAAACAGTGAATTGCAAAAATCACTCCGCCAAAAATCTGCCACCTTAAGTACCAGGTATTCCTGGGAAAAAGCAGCTAAGCAGACCTTAGAACTTTACGGCGAACCAATATGGACAGCTTAATTTTCGCTCTTATCACCACTTTTCTAGCCGGCACCTCCGTGGCGTTCTGTTTGCTGTCTATAATACGGCTTCGCGGCTATATTCAGGCTTATCGTTTCGACAAGAACCAGTACCGCCCACTCCTGGGATTTATTCACCTCCGCATGATGATGTGGACTTATATGGCTTCAACCCTGCTGCTGGCAGGGTTTTTAATTATCTACATAATTTATTTGCGAATATGACCGAAGAACACGACAACACGGATCGACATTTTCGCGGCCAGCAAAGCGCGGAAAGAGTCATTTGTTTTTGTCGTAAACATCCGATTATTTTGGTGCGCATTGTTTCAATTTCCGCGATTCTGTTTGGCGTTTCAGTTACTACTTTTGCCTTAATTTCTTTAAACGACTTAAAATCACACCTGGCCTTACAGATTTTAGTTTTTGCTTTGATTATAATGGTTATGCTTGTTCAACACGTTTTCTTTTTAAGAATTCTCAACTACTACTTAGATATTGTGATTATCACCAATTACCGCGTTATTGATCTGAAAAAAAGCCTTTTTATTTACGATGAAAAAGAAATAATTGACCTTCACGAAATTCAAGATACTCAAAAAATGCAAACCGGAATTTTCCCAAATTTTCTTAATTACGGTGATATAAAAATCATGATTCCCTCCATGGCAAGAGCTCTGGTCTTGCCGTACATGCCCCGTCCCGAGTATTATCTAAATCAGATTAATCAATGTAAGCGGCATTATATTTTGGAACGTCGTCGCCAAAAAGGTTTCAATGTTCCCGCCGCAAACGTAACAGAAACTCATGCCGCCTAACCATTTCCCAGGTCAAAAAGAAGGAGAAATTATTAAATACTTAGTGCGCAAACACTGGATTGTTTATGCGCGTATTGGGATTTTTTTGCTTATTACTGGCGTGTTTCCCCTTGTTATTTATTTAGGGCTGATTTTTGGATTTGATTTTACTGCTAATACTGACCGGATTCTAAGTTTGTGTCTTTTTGGATATTTAGAGGTTTTAACTTTGATTACTTTTATTCGTTGGCTCGAAGAAGAGTTGGATTTGATTATTGTAACTAATGAACGTGTGATTAGTATCGACCAAGTAACTTTTATGCACCGCACTATTTCTGAAACTGAGTTAATTCAAATTCAAGATGTTAAACATATTGCTAAGGGAGTGCTTAGTAATGTTTTTGGATTTGGGTCATTACAAATTCAAACCGCGGCTGACAAAATTGTATTTATTAAGATCGGAAGAGCGGTT
>CAXCBS010000006.1:0-19466 GCA_963980845.1 uncultured Candidatus Peregrinibacteria bacterium
TAACCAGTATTCAAACTGTTTTTCCCATTCTTTTTCATTAATAAAATACTCAAACTCCATCAAATCAAATTCAAGCGTCCGGAAAATAAAATTACCAGGTGTAATTTCATTACGGAAACAACGCCCAATTTGAGCAATACCAAATGGCAATTTCTTGCGCATTGACTCCTGAATTGCTTTGAAATTCACAAACATTCCCTGCGCCAATTCCCCGCGCAAATAAACCGCATCAGTTTCATCCTGCACAGCCCCAATTGAAGTCTGAAATAACAGATTAAAAACACGTGCTTTTGTAAAATTCTTAGACCCACATTTAGGACATTTAAGATCATTTTTTTCAATAATTTCCGAAAGTTCCTCCGTAGTAAGGCCTTCTACTTTTGTATCTGGCATCACGTCTTCAATAAGATGATCAGCCCGATGACGCGCCTTACAATCCTTACAATCAACCTGCGCATCATTAAAATTATCCACATGACCACTCGCCTGCCAAACCTTTGGATTCATCAAAATCGCCGCATCCAAACCAACCATATCAATTCGATTATTCACAAAAAACTTCCACCAAGCATCAGCCACGTTTTTCTTAAGCTCCACGCCAAGCGGCCCATAATCCCAAGTATTAGCCAGTCCCCCATAAATATCAGACCCGGGGAAAACAAATCCACGGCGTTTACATAGAGAAACAATTTTTTGCATTAGATCATCTTGCTTGGCAGTCATAAAAAAAGGTTAAAGGTTACTAAAATCTAAACTGTCACGAATCACGGTCCAGCCTTCGTACGCCTCCTCATCACTAGATAAAAAAGACGCCACAAACACTAAGCTTTCTACATTAGTAGACTCAAAGGCTAAAACTTCATAATATTCTGCTGTTACCACAGGCCCATCATAATCTATTTCCTGATAACCGCTATAAAAAACCACCTTACCATTATCTAACTCCCACTCACTCTCTTCCTCAATCTCTCCCATCGAACCTAAATAACCACTTAAAAAGTCTTCTCCTTCTTCCTTAAAAAATCTAACTAATTTCATCGAAGCCAATTGACTCCCCCCTCTTGGAGCAGTATATATCGGGTCTGGATCAGCATATAATTCATAGTTCCATTTATCATATGCTTCATACCAATAATCCATAATATGCCACCCTTTTATATAATCAAATTCAGGCCAATAATTCCCATCAAAACGACTCAGCTCTACAGCCTCATCCTCCACTTCACCCGCAACCACTTCAATTTCTTCCACCACATCATCTAACTCTTCAACTTCTTCCTGCTCAGGCTCATTACAAATAAAACAGCCAGACAGGACGAAAACTAATAAAAACGATGTAATTATGATTTTTTTCATAATAAATGGGGTTAATGATTCTCTAACATTAAAGTCACTGGGCCGTCATTAATCAAGGAGACTTGCATCATAGCCTGGAATTGACCGGTTTCCACCTTCACCCCAAGCGACCTCACATGGTCAGCAAACTTAAGATACAATTCATTAGCCCTATCAGGAGGAGCAGCCTTTACAAAAGCCGGCCTGCGCCCCTTACGGCAATCGCCATAAAGCGTGAATTGGGACACTACCAAGGCTTCGCCCTCAACATCTAACAAAGACAAATTCATCTTGCCCTCGCTATCGCCAAAAATGCGCAAATTAGCTGCTTTTTCTGCCAAACCAATCGCTATTTCCTCTGTGTCTTCGTGAGTCACTCCCACAAATAACAAAAGACCAGGCCCAATTTGGCCCACAATTTTATCTTTTACCTTAACCTCCGCTGATTTTACGCGCTGTAATAAAACTCGCATGGTTTAAGCTTCAGCTGCTTCATTGATTTCTTTCTCCTTATTACGCCAATCCAAAACCGCATTTTGAAGAACCTTAAGGAAAGATTCCGCTGTTTTGTGAGTCATGTTCACTCTACTTACCACCTTGATTGAAGTTGGTTTAACATTTGGCATAATATAACCGAAATCCACAATAACCTCATTTTGATTCAAATTCACAGAAACAGCGTTGGTATAAACACCCTGTTGTTGATCTTCTGGAACTTTTAATTGAATCTGTTGATTAGCAGCTTTAGCCGCTTCTTCATTTTGTTGGTCAGCCATAATAAAAATTTAAGAAATATTACGACCCGCATTATACCTCCTCCTCCTTAAAGAAGTCCATGCGGAAAAGCAGCATAAACATTACTTTCATCATTTCTGAAATATGGATGTGATTAATTTCTATAGCTGAAAAACATGGTTCCTCAGCCATTACAAAAAATGCCTTATCACCCACAATCATTAAATTAAGCGGACCCCTCAAACAACTATCCGGCACATACTTAACCTCCATTCCCCGGGCCCGAGTAGCCAGCCGATTATGTTCTGAAAAAGGCAAAATTACTCGTGGCACTATTTTAGACTTCTTAAAAATCTCTCTAAAAAGATCAAAATGAGCCGCATCCTGAATTACAAACCAATCAGAATATTGATCTAAATAAGAAATAACCGTTTTTTTAAATAAGTTACGATCCTTAATTACCTGAATATTTGCTCCAGCATCACCATTTTCTCCGTGCTGCGAAAAATAATCTTCCAGCAAAGGCATAAAATCCACCACGCGATCTCGTTTTGCTCGAATACGCAAAATCTGATCATCACAGTGCGCTAAAAACGATTGCGGAGAAAGGGCTCTAAAAATTTTAACTCTTTTTTTCTGATACTGAGTTACAAGCTGTTTAAAACACAAACGCTCCAAAATCGAATAAGTTGAAAGCCGCGGCTCACCAGCCTGTTTGGCAATTTTACTAGCCGGAGCTTCGGAAAGCTCTAACAAAGCTACATAAACCTTGGCTTCTTTGGGCGAGAGCCCAAAAGAAATCAGTTCTGACTCAATCATGTCCTGGGAGGTATGAGAGGATAAAGGAACGCATTTTAACAAAAATCTCAAATTAGTCAAGTCTTTTAGTCAATTACTGTCTCTCCCCTCGCGTGATGATGAGTTAATAACAACAGATTAAAAATAAAAAAACTACCTTAAAAATCAATTCATCAACCGCCCCAAACCCTCAAACTCGCAACATTTTTTGACACTATGCCGTATCTAATTCCATACTAAGCATCCTCCCCATCTAACCTCCACCCTATGCACCTCCTTATATTGAGCCACCACCCACTGCAGGCTAAATTCCTTCAAAAAGGTCTGCGTTACGAAAACATTGGCGCTGATCGTTGTCGTCCTGAAAACCTGCACAAAATGTGGTACGGCCAATACGATGCCATTCTTCTTCCCTTGAAATCCTGGACCTTCCCTGCCTTTCCCAAAATAATTAAAACCACCACTCCCCTTAAAAACACTCCCCTTATTATTCTTCATCAAAAACAACCCGACCCCGCCCTTAGAAGAATTCTACAAAAATATGACAACATCCATTTATTAAGCAGCCTCACCCCATTTAGAGATATTATTATCAAACTAAAAACTCTCAAAAACCAACCCCTCGCCGACAAAACTTTCATCGAAGTTGGCGACCTGGCCATGGACATTGAAAAAAAAGAGGTTTTCTTAAAAGGAAAACTCAAGCGGCTGTGTAACAAAGAATTCTCATTACTCGAATGTTTTATGCGCAATGCGGGAAAAACCCTGTCTCGCACTTTTCTGCTTGAAAATGTTTGGGATCGCAACGCCACCATCTTAAGCAACACTGTTGATGTCCATATAAACAGGCTGCGCCACAAAATAAAACCCACTGACAAAACCGCCTTAATCGAAACCGTTCCAATGGCCGGCTACAAGCTATCTATCGACCTTTTGAACCCTAAACGCATAAAATAATTTGTTCATACGAAAATCTTTACTCACTATAATTTATGTGCTAGTTTAACAATACTTTTAGTACATAACACCTCCCAAACATGTCCAGCGAACCTCCCGTATCTTTTACGGCCAGCGGCGCTACTACCGCTAATCTTAACCTGAAAGAAGTTGTAGAAAAACTTCTTTTGGTTCTTTCCGAAAAGGAAAAATTTATTATTAAACACCGCTTTTCAATTGGTACAGATGCCAAAAAAACTTTGGAAGCAATTGGTAAGCATTACGGCGTTACTCGAGAAAGAATTCGCCAAATTGAAAAAAACGCACTTAAGAAACTTAAGAGAAATGCGTTTAACACTAACTTGAAAATTGTTAATGAACTTGGAAAAAGTATCGTTAAAAAGCATGGAGGGCTTTTGATCGAGAAAAAGTTGGTTAGCATTATTTTAAGTACCCTTAAAAATGTTTCCCCAACAGAAGCTAATGAGATCAAACTGTCACTCGCGCTGGACCCTGATATTACCAAAGCTTCAAACACTCTTGATTTCGAACCACACTGGAGATTCAACACTGTTAATTTACCACTTGTACGTAAAATAAGTGCTGCCGGATACGCTGTTTTAGATAAAAAGGAAAACGTTATCCCAGTGGACACTATTACTAAGATGGTTATTAAGGATGTTGGAGAAGAAGTTCCAGAAGCTCTTATTATTTCTGTTTTAGAAATTGGTAAACGCACCAAATTTGTGAAGGAAGGAATCGGTCTTAAAGACTGGCGCCATATTAATCCTCGCACTTTGCGTGACAAAATTAACTATGTTTTGGAACGCGAACACAAACCACTTCATTTTGTGGACATTGCTAACAAGATTCGCGAATTCAAATTCGATCAAAAAACTATTAATGTTCAAGCGGTTCACAACGAACTGATTCGTAATGATCATTTTGTACTTATTGGTCGTGGAATTTACGCTCTCGACAAATGGGGCTACCAGCCTGGAACTGTTGGTGACGTAATTGCTGCTATTCTTAAAGATGGCAAACCACGCACCCGTGAAGAAATCATGAAAGAAGTGCTTAAACAACGCCAAGTTAAGAAAATCACTATCTATCTAAACCTCAAAAACGACGCTCGCATTAAGAGCCTTGAGGGTGATCGATATGCGATAACAAAATAAGATTACTTACAACTTGAAAAAGCGTCTCAAATATTGGGGCGCTTTTTTTATTTAACAAAATAAGACGATGCCGGGGGCCACACTCAGTAATAGAGGGGCCGCCCGGCGAAAAGTTCGTCCTTGGAAGTATGCATCCACTAGAAGCTGGGCAGCGTGCCACCCTGCTCGTAGGCCCGGAGGCCCGTGTCGGTCAGGGCGAAGGCCGGCTGGTTGAACAGGTAGTCGGCGAAGCAGAGCGGGATGCCCGGCACGCGCTTGATCAGACCGGCCTGGAGCAGGTCCGCCGTCGCCACCTTGACCTTGCGGCTCACGACCAGAGCCTTCAGCAGGCCGTGGGGTTGCCCGCGCTCCTTCTCCTGACGGATCTGACGCCGATTCAGTCGGCTCTTCTCGCTCAGGAGCTGCAGAATGGTCCAGGACATGGACTCCTCGCGCCAGCGGCGCGGCTTATCAAACATGAGCTCTCCTCTCACAGGGGAAAACTACCAAACTTCTGGGGTTGGCAGCCAAGAACCTACACTCATAAACTCTTGGCTACCAACATTTGCATCTCTCAAGGAACAACACGCCTCACAAATTGGGGGCGTGTGGAGCCTAAAATAGCAAGAGTGGATTAAAATCGCAAGATTTAACACAACTATTTTCTATCTTATTTTTAGATGTTAGAATCTTTGAGTAATAATTAACCTCAAAATATGAAATCCATAAAAGGCACTCAAACTGAACAAAATTTACTTAAATCTTTTGCCGGTGAATCACAAGCCTGCATGAGGTATAACTATTTTGCTAAACAGGCAAAAAAGGATGGATATGTTCAAATTTCAAATATATTTACCGAAACCGCTTTGAATGAGAAAGAGCATGCGAAGCGATTTTTTAAATTCTTAGAAGGAGGAGATGTTGAAATCACAGCAACTTACCCAGCAGGTAAGATCGGAACCACTTTAGAAAACCTAAAGGCCTCAGCTATGGGCGAAAACGAAGAGTGGACAGAGCTTTATCCTCATTTTGCAGATGTTGCTACCGAAGAAGGTTTTGGAGAAATTGCATTGGCTTTTCGTCATATTGGTGGAGTAGAAAAAGAACATGAAGCACGATTTTCCAAGCTTGCAGAAAACATTGAAAAAGAAGCGGCTTTTGCTAAAAATGAATCTGTAAAATGGAAATGTAATAACTGCGGGCATATTCATGAAGGACTAGAGGCTCCCGAGATATGTCCAGCCTGCATTCACCAGCAGGCTCACTTTCAGGTGAAGGAGGAGAATTACTAAGACGCTCCCTCCTAACGGCGCTGCACAGCACAAAACCGGAATATTATTCCGTTTTGTGTATGGTGGGCCACTCTCAATGATATTAGAACCACTTTTTTGAGGCCTCTATTGACTAATTAACAGGTTTAACTATTTTAAAGGAAGCTGCTCTACCTCAACTTTTTCTGTTGAGGTCCTAGAAATTCTATCTTCTTCCTCTAAATCTTCATCATCTTCGCTCTCATCAATCTCTAGATCTAAAAACGTGCAACTATTAAAAGATAGGAGGCTTGTAGCCTTTCTTTTCTCCGATCCTTTTGAATAAGAATATTTAGAAAACATACCCAACAAAGTAAGGGGCTCTCCAGTAGGTAAAGACCCTGACTCTATGGCTGGATCAACATTGTCACAGTCAAAACTTGTAAATTCGACAGTATCATCAGTTTCGTTCATTACTTTGAATTTCTTTGCATATGACGTCCCGGAACTGCTTACTAAGGTGGCACTTTCTGTAAACTCCGCCTCAAGTTTTATCCATTGATCTAAATACTGATCATTCATAAGATCTTCATCTTCTTGAGTCTCGACTAATTCAGCGAAGAATTCGTCTAAGTCAAATTCATTAATTTCCTGTTCTGGCACTTGGAGTGACAACGGTTCAGTCTGGATTAAATGCTTATCAGTAGGTTCAGCCGTGTTAGAGACTACTTCACAATAATCTAAAACAAATCGTGTAGATATTTCTCCTGTAAATGGGTTAGTGATTACCTCATCTCCTAGTTTTCCTCTTACTATTAAGTAGTCCTCAAATTCAATTTCTTCCTCTAATATATCTTCATTAAATTCACACTTTATTTTTGCTTCAGAAGTTAAGTAAGAATCTGTTTTCAAAGTCACTCCACTATAACCTCTAATTTCCCACGAAACCGTAAAAATATTGTACTCACCAGCTACCTCTAACCATTGATTACGATATTCTTCTTCTATCTGATTTGGATGTTCATAATAATCTTCATAGAGTTGATTTAAAGTAAGTTCAATAGATTTGTCTTCAGCGGGACCAAAATATTGCACATCTTTTTCTTCGGATGTACTTAATAAAGAGTTTAAACCTCCATATTTATTTAAAATAGCCCCAACAATCATTATAGCTAAAATAGTCTTCGCCATCGTGGCCTGCCTTTTCCCAAACGCCTCGTAACTCCCCCATTCACTATTCTCCCATGAAGTAGCACGACCTCGAATACACATCTTAAAAAACACAAAAATATTAACTAACGGAATAAAATAGAGAAGCCCCCAAATGTATAACCTGTTACCAAAAGCCCAAATAAATGATCCAAAAAAGGCTCCCCAAGACCAGCCGTAGATAAATCGTAACTGTTTAAGCGATAAGTTTTGGTATTTAGGTTGGGTTTGTAGGGCGGTTAGTTGCTCATCTGTTTTTTTAAAGAAAAAATAAAAGCTTAGTGGTAATAAAAAGGCTAATAACACTAATGAAAACACAAGGATAGGAATTAAAATGAATATCCTTGCAGTGCCTTCAAAAGCTAAATAGCTAACACCTGCTACTAAAAAAGGAAACACCAGCAGAATAGCGCCAATTCTTTTGTCTTTGTTCATGGGGAGGATTTTTAAATTTAACTTTCTTTTTATTTTACAACAATATTGAGTGTTAGTCAATGTCTGGTGGGCGATACTGGATGAAATTAGAACCATGTTTATGGACGACCCTAACAGATTGTGGCAAGCAATTTAATTCAAAAAAGTACAACAATCAAGCAAGGAGGTTTTGGTCTTTCTTTAACAGCACCGTATTCAACAAATTAACGATACATGCGTCCAGAAATAATTCTAAACTGCTTAATGTCATCGCTATCTTTATCTGTAGTCCATTCAAAAACATACAAGTTGTTTCTGTATGAAAAAAAACACAAAATGTTTTAATTCATCCTCTGTAGGATTTAAGCGCCCTCCTTCACTACTTTCAAATAATTGAGTGAATGCAGAAGAATCAGGATCATAGAAAGGAGAGCCAGAAGGACATTTAAGTGGCATTGCGCAGGCAACTGCACGTTTAATTCTTTCCGCATCATCACGACCTTTATCTCTTAATCTAGTCCCTCTTTCCCTTCCTTGCTCTTCATTATCATCATCCAGCATCATTAACCATTCAAAATCCGCACCTTCAATATGAGTCCTACAAGGGTGATCAACAGCAATATGCTCATTTAAAAATGCGAGAAGAGCTTCTGCCTTTTTACGCCTTGCGAGTATTGGGTCTTCTCTTCTGCCAGGCCATTCACTCTGAACTTTTGACACACTAACTCCTCCTTCACTAACACCTAGTTTAATAACATCTGATTTACCATTAAAATCTGTATTTCTTATAATATCCCCAACATCCAAAATAGCTGGTGTAGTCATTCTTTCAATTTTTCCTAAAGGACCTGCAAATCTAGATTTAAAACCTGTAATTTCCTTATGACCTACATTATCTCTTTCAACAACCGGGATCTCTTCATCTAAGTCCCTAACAAGATTAACAACTCTTGGAGCAACTCTTGAAGCACTGCTCACAAGCCACCCGTCCACACTTCTTAATTCTCTTAAGAACTTACTAACTAAACTATCAATGAATCCAGGACGTTCATGCCTAGGCACTTTCTGCATTTGATCTTCGAAGCCATCAAGTCGCTCGGGTGAAAAGTCTGTTTGATTAGAATATGACATATTTTAAAGGGTTTCACTTACAGCAGAATACTATTGCACCTCTTTAGCATTTTGTCAAGCGCCATCTTCTTTCACGTCAAACACGACATAGCGATGGAGAAAATGGTTCTAACCATCCATATAAATTGGGTCTCTTTTAACCTGTAAAATACCTGGTGGGCGATACTGGATTCGAACCAGTGACCTTCTGGGTGTAAACCAGACGCTCTAGCCAACTGAGCTAATCGCCCGCAGTGAGAATGTGAAGAAAGAAACGTTAGCACGCAGTGCTTAATACCGAGTTAAAGGCCCGAGGAAAAGTTTGCTTTTCAGAGGGTCTTTGGCTAGGGATTAAAAACAGCGAAGCTGTTAACGTTTCTGTCAAAGATCATTTGAAGCGAGGACGAGGCAGTGTCCGAAGGACAGGCTAATCGTTTTCACGATTAGTTTCCAAAAGGAAAACTAATCGCCCAAAAGCTACTCATGTTTTTTACCAAACATCAGACTAAATAGCAACAAAAAACTCTTATTGCTGGAAAGGACGACTCATTTCTTCCAAAAAGGTTTCCTCATATTCAGCCCACATGGCGGCCTCATCTTCAGATGTGAAACTAGTAATCTCGTGTTTCATAGCCCCAAATTCATCAACAATTGCCCGCAAGGAATCAATATATCCTTCTATTCGATTCCAACTAGCATTTAAATCTGGATCATTTTCAACAATTTCTTTAAAAGATCTAAACATGTCATCTGGGAAAATATCTTCAAAACCAGTCGTTACAAAACCCACAAAATCATCACGCAAGCCCTCCAACATTTTCAAAATTATATCTTTAAGCTCACTAACATCTGTTACTTTATCCTGTAAAAGCTGCAAAAAGACTCCTATTTCCGCCATCAAACTAACCGAAGCCTTAACCGCATCGGCCATATAACCTTCCACTCTTCGTACTCGCTCTTGCATTTCTCTATCAATAACCGCTGGGACCGTAGTCTCAGCCGCATCAAGCGCTTGCTTGCCAGTGTAAGCTGCTCCTCCTCCTAACACAACTGCAATTCCAGTTCCAGCCACCGCCGTAGTCCCAGCTCCAGCTAAAAACCATCCCAAAACACGTCGACGAGTTACCGGTTTTCCTGCCTGCGCCTCCACAAGCCCTTCCAATTCCGTTACCTCATCAAATCCAAGGCCTTTACCACTCGCCCACTCACGCACCGAAGCCGGCTTAGGCGGAGATACAACAGGTAAAGAAGGTTCCGTAGTCGCCCCTGCTGATGAAGCAGCGGGAGCATCAGGGTCTGGTTTATCTGATTCAGGTTTTGAGGTAGACATAAATATTTTATTACAGGAGAGAATTAAAACACATATAACAAAAGAAGTCAATCACTTCCTTACTAAAAACGTGAGTAAAAATTAGTTGAGCACACGAAAGCTTTTGAACGCTTGGGTCTCGTGGGCCCCAAATGTGAAAAAGCAAAGTTTAGCGAAACTTATTTTTACGAACATCCTTAAAAGGAAAGGGGTCGCGTAGGGGAAAACTGCAGGTTTGCCCCTGCGATTAGTGGTGCCCAGGAGAGGATTTGAACCTCCACGAGAAAATAGTTCTCACTAGCCCCTCAAGCTAGCGCGTCTACCGTTCCGCCACCTGGGCAAAATATAAATTTCAAACGAACGGCCAGATTCTAATGATTTATCCTGCTGTCGTCAAATCAACCTCCACGTCAAAAGTTTCTTCACCACGCAAAACCGTCATTGTAACCGTATCTCCAACCTGATACCGCAAAATTGCATCATGCAAAGTATAAGTAAAACTAAGTTGCTCGCCATCCACCATCAAAATCAAATCATTATCAAGTAACCCCGCCTTATCAGCCGGACTCCCCTTCACAAGGCCACTCGCTCCAGTCCTCTTGTTTTCCACAATCAAAGCCCCGTAATTAGCCACTAAACCAAGTTTCCGAGCATTGTTTTGATTAATCATAATATAACTCACTCCCAGACTTGGACGCTGAATTTCACCATAAGTCTCCCAACTATAAATAGCTGCTTTTACATCATCAATTGGAATCGCAAAACCAATCCCCGTAGCAGTTGAATCCACGGCCGTATTAATCCCAATAGCTTGTCCCACCAAATTAATAAGCGGTCCACCACTATTTCCTGGATTAATCGCCGCATCAGTTTGAAGCAATCCATACAAAGTCGAAGTGGAATCTGGCGTGCCAGAAGAAGCTACAATTTGCCGTCCAGTAGCACTAATAATCCCAGCTGTAGTCGTGTTGTCATATTCAGCCAAAGCATTCCCAATTGCCAAAACTTGCTGACCCACTTGAAGCGCAGCTGAATCCCCTAACTCAATATAAGGAAAATCCCCCTCATACTCCTTAGCAATCTCATCATCTTTTGGAGCCACAAGCTGCAATATAGCAAAATCATTCCCAGAATCAATTGCTTCCACATTCACATCAAACTCTGTCCCATCACTTAAAAAAGCCACATAAACACCCGAAGTATCACTCACAACATGCTTATTTGTAATCGCTACCCCATCTTCATTAATCAAAAACGCAGTCCCACCTCCAGCCTCAGTCCACACATCACCTCCTACCGGCACCATTTGCCCAAAAGGATCATTAAAATCTTGGCGTAACTGCTCCAAATTCACATACTGAATAATACTCACCACACCTGGTGCTGCAGCTTGCTGCGCCACAATCATTTGTGAATTCTCTTCTAACATATAACTAAGCGTAGCATCCGACACATTCACCTTAGACATTACCCAGTAAGAAGAACTGAGTCCTCCAAGCATCCCAAACAAAATTGCCAGAACTAAAATCGTGTAAATATTTTTTTTCGTCATGAAATTAACCTTAAGAAGTAGCATGCGAATTGTAATCTAAATGCGGCTATGATTCAATGAGTTCGTTATGAATTTACATCCAGAGAAACAACCATTGCGCAATAAAATCCGCACCGCCAGAAAGGCACTACCCTCAGAAGAGCGCGCCACCAAAAACGCTGCTATTCAAGAACGTCTCGAGGCCCTCCCCGAATTCCAAGAGGCTCAAACCATACTTTTTTATGTTTCCACAGCTGAAGAAGCCGGCACCCACGAAATTATCAAGAAATATCTAGGCAAAAAACACATCGTTGTCCCCACTATTCAAAAAGAAACCAAAGAGTTCCAAGTTTTCAATTTAACAGATTGGAACGAACTGGAGCCAGGCGTGTTTGGGATCCTTGAAATCCACCATGAAAACCGCGTCACTCACCCCCTTAACAACATTGATTTAATCATTGTTCCGGGAGTCGCTTTTGATTTAAGCGGTTATCGTTTAGGATACGGTGGTGGCTATTATGACAGTCTCCTAAGTATTTACCCCAAACCAAGTATTGGCCTCTCATATGAATGCCAACTCGTTGACCAGGTTCCTTGTGACCCCCACGATCAACCTGTTAACAAGATAATTACAGAATCTCAAATAATCATTTCTAACCCAACTTAAAATGGCTAACTGTACCGCGCACTGGGACGCGCTCGCTCAAAATGATCCCGAAATATACGAAGCTGTGCTTGGCGAAGAAGCACGTGAAAAAAAAGGAATTGAGCTAATCCCCTCGGAAAACTACACTTACCCCGAAGTTTTTGCAGCCAATGGCTCGGTTTTTACCAACAAATACTCCGAGGGTTATCCTGGCCGTCGCTATTATGGTGGCCAAGAATTTACTGATATTATTGAATCTATTGCCATTGAACGCGCCAAAAAAGTGTTCCGGGCCGGACATGCTAATGTGCAACCGCTATCCGGATCCCCGATGAACCAAGCCGCGTATTTTGGGTTTCTCAAACCTGGTGACACCGTACTGGCCATGGACCTCTCACACGGAGGACATTTAACACACGGCCATCCAGTTTCGCACATGGGGAAAGTATTTAATTTTGTACGCTACAAAACTCACCCCGATCAAGAAGGACGCATTGATTTTGATGAATTAATGAAAGTGGCCAAAGAGCATAATCCTAAGATTGTATTATGCGGCTACACCTCATACCCACGTGATTATAATTATGAAGATTTCAAAAGAATAGCAGATAAGGTCGGCGCGCTGACCATGGCTGATGTTTCGCACATTGGGGGCCTAATTGCCGCTGGTGCGATGGCTAACCCTATGGATTATGGATTTGATATTATGACTACTACTACGCACAAGAGTTTGCGAGGCCCTCGCGCCGGATTAATTGTGTGTAAAGAGGAACACAAAAAAACAGTTGATAAAGCTGTTTTCCCAGGATTACAAGGCGGACCACACATGCACACCATTGCGGCCATTGCCGTCACTCTGGGCAAAGCTATGACCCCAGAATTCAAAGAATACGGAACCCAAACCCTTAAAAACGCTAAAGCCCTAGCTCAAACCCTCATGGATGGTGGCGCCAAACTAATTACTGACGGCACTGACAACCACATGATGGTTATGGATACAACAAAAAGCTTTAACCTAGGCGGCACCGAAGCCGAGCACACCCTCGACGAAGTTTCTATCACCACTAACAAGCAAGTGATTCCGGACGATCCTAATCCCCCACTCAAACCAAGTGGGATAAGGCTCGGAACCCCAGCCGCGACCACGCGCGGAATGAAAGAAGAAGACATGAAACAAATTGGTGGCTGGATGCTTGAAGCACTCAAAAACCATGATAACGAGGCTGAGCTTACGCGCATCAAAGAATCAGTTGAGAAATTCTGTCTTAGCTTCCCAGTGCCCGGGCTTGACTAAGATCATTCCCTTAAGTTAAGTTTATTCTCCTATAAATAAACTTCTTAAGGATGTCCGACCAACCGACTTCTACTCCAGAGACAACCGCCGAAAAATTCTGGTTTCAACTTGATGAATTATCAAGTCAAATCCCTCTAGAAAAACACCCTACCCAAGGCCAAATAATCGACCAAATTCAAGCAGCGATTCAAAACCGCGAGCTAAACAAACTACTCAAACTAGTCTACACCGCTGAAGTTACCCCCTGGACCGGCAACGTATTAAGGCTTATTGAAAGAATGCAAACCAAATGGCCCGAAATCACTGAACAAGAAGTCCAGTGGGAAATTGCTGATGACGTAAGTAAACAATCTTTCGCACCTGCCATCGACAGCCTTTTAGAACGAGAGCCACAACTATCAACTCATGAAACTCAAACACTTTGCTTATTGAAAGAAGCTGTCCAAGCCATCCGAGAACGCAATCAAGCCTGGCTCGAAGCCATGCAACGCGCTTTTGAAGAAAACGGAAACACTGGCCATGCCAACATAAGCGCGGTTTTTGAGCCTACTACACCCGTTTCAGAACCATCACCGTAATATCATCTTTTTGCTCAAACCCATCGGTCCACTGTTTCACATCCGCCAGTAGTGCCATCTTAATTGCCTCAGCTGATGGCAAGTCACAAGACTGAGTTACCACGCGTTTGAATTCTGGCATACCGTATTGCTCTTTTTCATTACGCCAAGCTTCTGGCACACCATCGGTATACAAAATAATACAATCCTTTGGCTCCAATTCAACCGGCTGATCCTTAATCAAAGCTGAAATATCTGGCATCATTCCAAGCGCAATTCCACCTTTATCTAATTCATCAGTTTTAACCGGTCCAGCAGAATATTTAAGCGCCACCTCATGACCCGCGCTAACTAAGGTCAGTTTCTTAGTTTTCACATTCCAATGCCATAAAATCAGGGTCACAAACATATTAGCCCGAGTTTTTTGTTTAATAATTTTGTTAGTTTCAATCAAAACCTGTTTAGGATCTTGCAAATGAGAATAACTATGAATCAAAGCAGAGGTCACCGACACAAGCAGTCCAGCCGGAACACCATGCCCAGTTACATCTCCCACATACCCATACAAATTATCTTCATCAGGAGCAATATAGTCATAAACATCTCCCCCAACTTCATCCGCTGGGATAATCCCGGCCGCAATATCTAGACCCGGTACTTTTGGATTTTCTTTTGGCAACAAATCCTGCTGAATTCCAGCCGCAAGTTCCAGTTCTTTACCAACTCTTTCCTGATAAGCTCGCGCATCCATGCTTTTTTCCAAATCTCCAGCCATCTGATTAAATGTGGTGGCCAAAACCCCCACTTCATCCTTTGTTTTCACATTATCCACCCGCACACTAAAATCTCCTTCACCTAACAATGTTGCTTTTTCTCGCAGAGATTTAAGCGGCCGCGTCATACTAGTTGAAAAGAAATAGGCATAAGCCATTCCAATCAAAACCGCAAACAAAGCCAGCAATACAATTCGCACCCACATAGCCTGCACTCGCGCCTCCAAAACAGCATAAGAAGGGGCATACAAAACCGCATATTTAGTCCCATACGGATAAATCACATCTGTAATTCGATCAGAAGACTCAATTGGATCAATTAACTCCTCACTCGTATTCAAATAATCCACATATCCATCCACAGTAGTACGCACATAAACAACTCGCCCATCATCCAATCGATAAGAAGGATGTGTAGCTTGAATCCGATCTATCATACTCTCCGGCGCATACAAGTCCTCTCCATCACGTTGCTTTGCTTCTTCCTCTGAGGAATCATACAAAATCTGTCCATCATAAGTTGCCAATCCAATTCCTACAACCTCCTCTGTCTTATCAAACATTTTCTGAATTTCACGGTTGTAATACACAAAATTATCCTGAGACAAATAACGTTCATATAACTCCACCACGGTTGGCGCAGTAAGATCTGAAAAACTTTTCACTGAACCATAAGTATCCATAGCTAGCTCATCAGTTTTCTGATTAATTAACAGAACAGATGAAAGTCCAAAAGCCACCAGCAGCAGCAAGAAAATTCCAGCAATAAGTTTTGTTCTAAGAGATGTCATGCGCGAAAATTAAATTATCCATGCGTGGCTCCCAATTAAGACCTGGAGACACGCCAACTAATGAATCTGTTTCAAATAAAGGTACGCCTATAACTTTTTCGCGTACCAATTCTGAAAGTTCCTGTAATTTATCCAAACGAGTTGCTTCCATTACATCCTGGGTCGCAGCCTCAATCAAATCATCCATTCCATTATCTTCAAACACTCCCCCATTCAAATCACCCCGAGAATGCACCACATTAGTAAAGAAATCCGTAGCATCACCCGTATCACTTCTCCAGGCTAAAAAGTAAAAATCACTAGCCCCAGAACGAATCAATTCTTCATAAGATTCAGCGTCCCAAATATCCACGGTCACAGTAATTCCAGCATCCTCTAATTTCTCTACAACATACTCTCCCAATCCTTCCAATCCCTCCGGCAAATCCAAGGTAGTTTCCCAATTTGTTTTACCAGTATTTCGGAGCAGTTTTTTAGCGGAAGTAATATCATAAAAATACGGCTCTAAATCTGGATTATAACCAAAAACTCCTCGACTCATAAACTGTGAAGCCGGCACTGCAAATTCCGAAGCTAAATCCGTTAAACCAGGCACATCCAAGGCATAAGCCACTGCATTTCGAGCCTCTTCATGACGGAAAATAGAATCTTCACTTTCCGAATCAAACATAAAAAAATGAACCTCCAGCGACGGTAGACTAGCCACCTTGTAATCTTGCTCAAGCAAAGCACTTACAAACACTGGCGGAACCTGTCCCAAAACATTCACCTTACCACTTATCAAGGCCTCATAACGCGCTAATTTATCAGAAATATAACTAATATTTAACTCTGGGAAACTTGGAGCTTCACCCCAATAATTATCAAACCGAGCAAACTGCCACTCATCATCTGCTTCTCGCAAGAAAACATATGGCCCAGTTCCTACTGGCTCAGTCACATCAGCCTCTAATTCTGATGGAACCATTGGGAGCAACGTCAATTTACTAAGCAGCGTTGCGTCTGGCTCATCAGTTTTAATTTGAATCACATTAGCCTCTACCTCTGTGACTTTTTCTACATGTTCTACTAAATCAGCAATGTTTGAATCTTTATGAATTTGCGCTCGTTCAATACTAGAAATCACATCTTCTCCTCCAAAATTAGATCCATCATGAAACTTAACATTTGGCCTAAGCTTAAACTGCCACAAATCATCATCTAACATTCCCCAAGACAGCGCCAAGGCTGGCTCCAGGTTAAAATCTCGATCAAAACGCACTAATCCTTCGTAAGTATTGGTCAAATAATCACGCTCCAAAACTCCCATGGCTGTGGGCTCATAAGTTGTAAGCGGTTGATCATAAGCAATATCAAGTGCCCCAGAAGTTCGAATCACCTCCTCTGAATTAGCTACATCTCCATACAAGTATGAAGAATCTACTGTAAACATCGCCACTCCAGTGGCCACAATCAGCACAGCAAACACACCTCCAACAATCATATCCACTCGATCTAAGAGCATTTTCTTGGGTTTTTCTTGATTTTGGTTTGGTGCTTCTTCTGGCATTAGATTCAATTAAGGCAATTTAAATCTAATTATTTTACCAGAAAAGAGCCCATAAGGCAACTACTCCCTCCGGAGAACCGCCATAAAAGCTTCTTGCGGCACAGAAACTTTACCCATCATTTTCATCCGTTTTTTACCTTTTTTCTGTTTTTCAAGAAGTTTTCGTTTACGCGTTATATCACCACCATATAATTTTGCAGTCACATCTTTTCGGAAAGCCCCAAGTGTCTCACGAGCCACAATTTTCCCACCAATGGCTGCCTGAATCGGAATCTCAAAATTCTGACGATTCATAATCTCTTTTAGTTTTTTACAGATTATAGCGCCACGATTATGGGCTGCGGTTTTATGTACAATTGTTGACAATGCCTCTAATTTTTCACCAGAAACCAAAATATCCAATTTTACCAAATCACCTTCACGATAATCCAAAAACTCATAACTCATAGACGCATAACCAGAACTAATACTTTTCAAAATATCAAAGAAATCCATCACAATTTCAGCCAGTGGAACTTCGTAATCAAGCACAGCCCGCGTCTCATCTAAATATTTCATAGATTTTTGCACACCCCGACAATCCTCAAGCAAAGTCATCACCTTACCCACATACTCTTTAGGCACCAAGATTTCAATCGCAATCCAGGGCTCCTTGATAACCGAATAATGTGTTTTATCAGGTAAAAAAGCCGGATTTGAAACAACCTCCTCCTCGCCATCAGTTCGAATAATTCGATACGACACACCAGGTGCTGTAACCACTAAGTCCAAATCATATTCACGCTCCAACCGTTCCTGCACAATATCTAAATGCAGCAGCCCCAGAAATCCACAGCGAAAACCATGTCCCAAAGCCGTTGATTGCTCTGGTTCAAAAGTTAGCGCCGAATCATTTAAACTTAGTTTTTCAAGGGCATCACGGAGCGTTCCATAATCTTTGTTATCCGAACAATAAATACTAGCAAACACAAAGGGTGTTACTTTTTTATAACCAGGGAGCGGCCGAATCTCCTGCGGCTCCAAACTAGTTTTACCTTTATGCCAAATCGTATCACCCACCCGCGCCTCATCTACAGATTTTACTCCTGTTATCACATAGCCAATCTCGCCTTCTCTAAGTATGTCGGATTTAACCATTTTTAATTGTAAATAACCAACTTCTAGCACCTCAACCTCGGTTTTGGTATTTAAAAATCTTATCTTATCACCTCGTTTCAATTCTCCATCCTGCACTCGGACATAAGCCACAACTCCACGATAAGAATCATATTTTGAATCAAAAATCAGGGCTTTAGTGCCCTCCCCTTCGGTTTCATCAGCTGGTGGCGGGACCAAATCAACCACACGATTGAGTAACTCTTCTACATTAGTCCCCTCCTTGGCTGAAACTTGGATTATTTCATCCTCAGAGAAGCCAAAAGCATTCTTAAGCTCCTGAATACGCTTTTCGGGTTCCGAAGCCGGTAAATCGATCTTATTAAGCACTGGAATGATTGTAAGATCGTGTTCAATGGCCATATAAGAATTCGCCAGTGTCTGCGCTTGAATTCCCTGCGTGGCATCTACAACCAAAATCGCCCCTTCACAGGCCGCCAAACTACGCGAAACTTCATAACTAAAATCCACGTGTCCGGGCGTATCGATCAGGTTTAATTGATATGGCTTACCATCCTTATCCCAAAACATTCGCACCGGCTGTAATTTAATCGTAATTCCTCTTTCTTGCTCCAATTCCATGGTATCGAGCATTTGTCCGTGCTTCATATCACGCTTTTGAACTGTTTCAGTTACTTCGAGAAAACGGTCGGCCAAGGTCGACTTGCCGTGATCAATATGAGCGATAATACAAAAATTGCGAATATCCATAGCGGGACTAGTCTATCAGAGATTGATTTAATCTCCAAAACCTGATATAATTACTTGATAAATTTGCCAACAAACACAAAATGCAATTCAAAATCCCACAGGACGTTCAGATGGAAGACAAAATCGTTGGGCCACTCACGCTCAAACAACTGATTATTGTCGGCGTTGGTGGTGGTCTTGATTATTTTATCTACATCAGTCTATCC